>JANOOA010000115.1:0-3288 GCA_031421115.1 Gammaproteobacteria bacterium
ATCTGCATCAGGCTTGCTGTCACTGCTGGCAGACGTCCCTGCCGCAGTATGACCCGACCCTGAATCTTCATCCCAGTCTTTCGGCGGACGCGGCTCTTTACCCGCCATGATGTCATCAATCTGTTCGGCATCTATGGTTTCGTACTTCATCAACGCAGCGGCCATGTCATGCAGCTTGTCCGTGTGTTCAACCAGGATTTTCCTGGCACGCTCATAATTACGATCTACAATCAGGCGAATTTCTTCGTCGATAATATGCGCAGTTTCGGCGGATACTGACTTATGCTGCGTCATGGAACGACCCAGAAACACCTCACCATCCTCTTCGCTATAGGTCAATGGCCCCAGGCGATCAGACAGACCCCACTTGGTAACCATATTGCGCGCCAAGTCGGTAGTACGCATGATGTCATTGCTGGCACCCGTGGTCACAAACTCTGGTCCAAAAATCAGCTCTTCCGCAATACGCCCACCGAACATGCTGGAGATCTGGCTTTCCAGGCGCTGTTTGCTGTAGCTATAACGGTCTTCTGTGGGCAGGAACATGGTGACACCCAGCGCCCGGCCACGCGGAATAATGCTGACTTTATGCACTGGATCATGCGCAGGCACGATGCGACCCACAATGGCATGGCCTGCTTCGTGATATGCCGTGAGCTTCTTTTCGTCCTCGTTCATCACCATGGAACGGCGTTCAGCGCCCATCATGATTTTGTCTTTAGCCTTTTCAAAGTCGCGCATTTCCACGGTGCGACGACTGGCGCGTGCTGCAAACAGGGCTGATTCATTCACCAGGTTGGCAAGATCCGCACCCGAAAAGCCCGGCGTACCGCGCGCAATAATCGACGGTTTAACGTTGTCGTCAATCGGCACTTTGCGCATATGCACTTTCAGGATCTGTTCACGGCCACGCACATCCGGCAACGGCACCACCACCTGACGATCAAAGCGACCCGGACGCAACAAGGCCGGATCCAATACGTCAGGGCGGTTAGTCGCCGCAATCACGATCACGCCTTCGCTGCCTTCAAAGCCGTCCATTTCTACCAGCAACTGGTTAAGGGTTTGCTCACGTTCATCATGACCGCCACCCAAACCCGCGCCGCGATGACGACCCACTGCATCAATTTCGTCGATGAAGATAATGCACGGCGCCTGCTTCTTGGCCTGCTCGAACATATCACGCACACGCGCCGCACCCACGCCGACAAACATTTCTACGAAGTCCGAACCGGAGATCGAGAAGAACGGCACTTTAGCCTCGCCCGCAATCGCTTTGGCGAGCAATGTTTTACCCGTACCCGGCGAACCGACCATCAAGATGCCGCGCGGAATCTTGCCGCCCAGCTTCTGGAATTTGGTGGGCTCGCGCAGAAACTCGACGAGCTCGCCGACTTCTTCTTTGGCTTCATCCACGCCAGCAACATCGGCGAAAGTCACCTTGATCTGATCTTCACTCATCAGGCGTGCTTTGCTACGCCCAAACGACATCGCACCGCCCTTGCCGCCGCCGCCCTGCATCTGGCGCATGAAGAAAATCCACACACCAATCAGCAGAATCATCGGGAACCAGGAGATGAACATCTGCATGAGTACACCCTGCTGCTCTTGCGGACGAGCCGAGATCACCACGCCTTTATCCAGCAAGTCGCCCACCATGCCGTTATCGCCGGGACTGTAGGTGACAAACTTTTCGCCGCTCTGATACACGCCTTGCACCGCGCGGCCTTCGATCACCACTTTCTGGACATTACCATTCTTGACGTTCGCTATGAACTCAGAATAGGGAAGTTGCGCTGATGCCACCTGGGGCGGTCCAAAGTTATTGAAGACCGACACCAACACAATGGCGATCACCACCCATAAAATTATATTTTTAGCCATGTCGTTCAACTTTACGTGCCTCTAGTTAAGACAATTTTGACAGTATACAGCAGCGTTTGTACACATGCATATTCCAAGCCATTATCAGCGTTATTTTTAATGCAACTTCATGCACCCATCAAGGCCGAAAGCCTCTTGCCAGTATATACACTTCCCGGCTCTGTGGGCGCGATGCTTTGGGCTTACGCACCAAAATTTTTTGGAATGAAGCCTGAATCTGCTTGCGCAACGCTTCATCACCCGTGCCCTGAAACACTTTAACCAGAAAATCACCCCCCGGCACCAATACCCGGCGCGCCATATCCAGTGCCAACTCAGCCAGATAGATTGACCTAGGCTGATCCACCGAGGTCACCCCACTTATATTAGGGGCCATATCAGAAATTACAAGGGCCACAGAGCGACCTTCCAGCATTTTTAGCAATTGATCAACTACCGGTTGTTCGCGGAAATCTCCCTGTAAGAACTCCACATGCGGCAAAGGTTCCATTTCCAGAATATCCGTGGCAATGACGCGGCCTTTATCCCCTAAAATTTTTGAGGCTATTTGCGCCCATCCTCCTGGCGCCGCGCCCAAATCCAGCACCGTCATACCGGGTCGCAGCAACTGGTCGCGCTCATTAATCTCCAGAAGTTTATAGGCGGCGCGCGAACGGTAGCCATCCTGCCACGATTTTTTGACGTAGGTGTCAACAAAATGTGCTTTGAGCCAACGGCTGCTGCTCTTAGTTCTGGCCATGGTCGGCCCCTATTTTGCGCATGACCTGCCGCACCCGGTAGAGTATCCACAACATGCTTGCGCCACCATACCCCGCCAGCAGCCCCAATTGTAATAATGAATTGCTGGTAATGCGCTCTTGCAGCAGCAACAGCAGCACGCCCACGCAGCAAATCACCGCCAGTTCCAACTTTACGCTGTTGAGCGGGCTGGCCGCAACCGTGAAACCCCGGGGGGTTTGTGGTATATTAGAAGGCTGGTTCTCTTTCATGTACTTAAATATGCCCCTTATAGAAGCCTCTCACAAAAAAATGCAAGCGTCAGCCACGCGTCAACTGCGCACCCTCGGCCACAAGCTCAAACCGGTGGTGATTGTTGGCAACGCCGGACTCAGCGAAAGTGTGCTCAACGAAATCCGCCTGACGCTGGAGCATCACGAATTGATCAAAATCAAGGTCAATGCCGCTGATCGCATCGAGCGTCATCGCATTATAGACGAAATCTGTGCTCAGACGCGTGCTGAGTTAATACAAAAGATTGGGCATATTGCCCTGATTTACCGCAAAAACCGAGAAAAAAAGCAGCGCATTCAAGCGTAGCGTGCGCTGTGCGCACGTAGTGGCGTGGCATGCCGATGATGAAGGCGATGGATACGGGTGTTTCCCAGCGATGCGGCTTGCATTGTC
>JANOOA010000116.1:0-4263 GCA_031421115.1 Gammaproteobacteria bacterium
CGGAATTCTGGGAGAGCCATGTAGCGGCGACCAAGCGTGAAGCAATATCAGCAAGCGAATATGCAAGGCGGCACGGTATCTCGGTGGCAGCATTGTATTATTGGCAGCAACCCAAGGTACCAGGTCTTGCATTAACACATAACATCTGTTGGCAATGGTGTTTCAAATGGGTGATGTTGCATTGCAAGACCTGGTACCTAGCGGGTACCTAGCGTGGTACCTAGCTTGGTGGGTACCTAGCGGTGTGGTACCGAGCGGTGCCTTCCTCGAATTTCTTTGGGCTTGCGGCCTGGGCAGAAGATCCAGGTGCTGGTGTATGAGGGGCGGGCAGAGTTCGTTCCAGTGCGTGATGCCAAGAGCGTGCAAGGCTTTTTGCGCGGGATCGACACCTCAGTGCTACGTGAGCCGGATCGCTCATGAATGTCATGGATTCCTCGGCTTGGCTGGAGTTTTTTGCCGATGCCGCCAATACCAGGGTTTTTGCCAGACCGATTCGTGATTTCGAGCAATTGCTGCACGTCTGGGGCACGAATTGAAACTGCCGATGGCGGATTCGATCATTCTGTCCACGGCGCGGCGTTATGATGCCACTGTATGGACTCAGGATGCGGATTTTGAGGGGATAAAAGGCGTGAAATATTTTTCCAAGCAGGGTGGAAACTGTAGCTGACACTCTGTAGCGCATAGTCAACGACCCGCCCGTAAGATACACGGCGGTTTCTCAACAGCAGATATTTCAATTCTCCCATGTCTCAAAAAGCAACGGTTTTCAAGGCTCACCTTCAGATCGTGGATATGGATCGCGGTTACTACAATGATCATCGGCTGACGGTAGCGCAGCATTCGTCTGAAACTGATGAGCGTATGATGGTGCGCTTGCTGGCCTTTGCGCTGCAGGCAAGCGATGGTCTGCAATTTACCAAAGGACTCAGTGCGGATGATGAGCCGGATGTGTGGCAGAAGAGTTTTGACGGATGTTGTGAGGTGTGGATTGATGTGGATTTGCCTGATGAGAAGCGGATAAGAAAGGCCTGTGGCCGCGCTAAACAGGTTTATATTTATGCTTATGGCGGACGTGCTGCGCAGCTTTGGTGGGAACAGGCTTCTGGAGAATCACTGCGCTTTGGTAATCTGAAAGTAATTAACTTGCTCCAGCCTGCGGCCAAGGCGTTGGCGGAATTGGCGCAACGATCCATGAATCTGCAATACACGATACAAGAGGGGCAGGTTAGGCACGCCGTGCCGTAACCTGCCCGATGTGCCGCCAGGCACCACCAAATAACGGGTTGTGTTGCTGCGCGTCGTGCATGGATGCACAAGTGCCGCCCGAGGCACGACTGCATGGATGCAGGAGGTAGAGCAACGCAGGGAGCGGTTGCCGAGGATGCCGGAAGCGGCCAATGCTTGGTGGGTTTTTAACCCACCCTACATTTTGATGGGTGGGGTATGTAATCCATCCATTTTATTTATAGCGTTGCGATCAATGAATTTAGCAACACGCGGGTGCATCGCATACGCTGCCGCTGTAGTTGCCGCCTTTGGTTTCCTGCGTGGGGCGCAGGGTGCCGGCGGGCGCGCACCAGGCGACGGGTGCGCGCGGTGTGGCGGGGGTGATGCCGATGAAGTCGTTTTTGTAAGGGCCTTCTGTGAGCAGGTTGAAGGTGCGTTCGCACACGGCCATGCGTTCGCCGCGCAGATAGACGTGCCCTTCGTCATCGTTGACGCTGGCATAGGGGCCGCGATAAATGACGGCGTGGCCGACATCCATGCACGCGGTGCCTGCGCCTTTGGTAGCGGTGAGTGTGGCAGAGCGGAACTCAATGGCGTTGACGACTTGCCAGGGTTGTGCGTCCCACTTGTCGTAGCAGACGGCGACGAATCCGGTATCGGTAAATGCCTTGATGAATTCCTGTTCCTGGAAAGCACCGGAAATACAGCCGCTCCACAGGTAGGCGTCAGCCTTGAGATGGGCGGGCACGGTTTCGTCGCTGATGATGTCGGAAATGGCGATGCGTCCACCGGGTTTGAGAACACGAAATATTTCGTTGACCAGGCGTTGCTTGTCGCTATCGCGCACCAGGTTTAATACGCAGTTGGAAATCACCAGGTCTACCGAGGCGTCGGCGATCATGGGTTGTGTGTGGCGTTGCTGGTCTTGCCAGATGTTGAGTGCGGTGAGATCGGCAGCATTGCGCACCGGATATTCTTGCAGGTAACGCTCCAGCGCGGCGACATCCAGCGCGAGGTCTTCGATGTGGCCTTTGACGAAACGCACGCGTTGCCCACCTAGTTTTTCCGCCATTTCTGATTGATATTTACGTGCCAGTGCCAGCATGTCATTGTTCATGTCCACGCCGATAACATGGCCGTGATCACCCACCAGTTGCGCCGCCATATAACAGATTTTTCCCGCGCCGCTGCCCAGATCAAGCACGGTATCGCCGGTACGCACATAACGCGATGGGTCGCCGCAGCCATAATCTTTCTCGATAATTTCTTGCGGTAACAATGCCAGCAACGAGGTGTCGTAATCCACGGGGCAGCACAAGGCGGGTTGTACTTCTTTGGCGCCTTGTGAATAACGGTCAATGACGGCGTGTGTGATGTTCATGTTTAGTTCCTCTTAAAGTAAATTGGGAGAGGGCTGGGGAGAGGTTAATCAGTCAGCGCGCCTCCGCAACTGCTGCCTTGGCCGGCGGTGCAGCCATAGCAATGATCTTTTACGACAATGGGGCGGCCTGTGATGTCGCGGTTCATGAGGTCGGTGATGTGGGTGCGCGGTTTGGCGCTGATGCGTAGCGGTAAGTTGAGCATTTGATTAAAGTCGCAATCATAGACGTAACCTTGCCAGTCAACGCTGATCAGTGAGCGGCACATAACGGTGTCAAGATTCGATTCCTGGTAAGCGCCACGCAATAAATTCATGTAGCCATGAAATTGGTTTTTTGAAATCAAGGTGCTTCCAAAGCGCTGTATGGGCATGTTGGTGATGGTGTAGAGGTGGTTGAACATCACGTCATAGTGTTCGCTTAAATGTTTGCGATAATCTGCTTCTAATGCTTGTTGCGGAGGCGGCAGCGAGGGGCCTTGCGGGTTATAGGCAAGATTGAGTATTAACCCTGATCCTGGTTGGGCGTAGCCCAAGGAATTTAATTTTTGCAGACCACGGATGCTGGCGCCGAACACACCTTTGCCGCGTTGTTGCTCCACATTGTCTTCAAGGTAACACGGCAGCGAAGCGGTGATATGCACGCCTTGTGCAGCGAGAAATTCTGCGGTGTCGGCGTGGCCGGGTTGTTCGAAGATGGTGAGATTGCAGCGGTCAATCACTTCAATATTTAATGCGCGGGCGGCGCATACCAGATCACGAAAATGCGGATTTAATTCCGGTGCGCCGCCGGTGATATCTAATGTGGTAATGCCTGAGTTTCCAAGAAACGCAATGATATGATCAATGTTGTCACGCGTCATGATTTCGGTGCGCGTGGGTCCGGCGTTAACATGGCAATGCAAGCAGGATTGATTACACAAATAACCGACGTTGACCTGCAGGGTGGTGAGCTTGCCGCGTTTGATCTGCGGAAAGTCGGTGTCTTGCAGGAGAGGGAGTGTTGCGTGCATATTTTTCCTTTCTAAAATTGATGCATGAACAGCGAGCTGGCAGCGGCGACAATGGCGGCAATCGGTAAGGTTACTACCCAGCCGAACAGGATTAATTTTAATGTGTCATTTTGATTGGGTTTGATGCGGTCTGTCCAGCGTATGCCCATCAGTGCGCCAGTGCTGACATGCGTCGTGGAAACCGGCAGACCCAGGGGGGAGGCGGCTAACACCAGAATCGAGGTGCCCATGTTGGCGACCAGTCCGCTGCTGGCATCCAGCGGCGTAACACGGTGTGCGAGCACCTCCAGCACTTTGAATCCAGCCCACAGGCAACCTGCGCCCATTACCAGCGTAACCAGTAGAATCGGCCAGCCTTGAGGCCAGGAGGAGGTTGTTTGCCCAAGGGTGGGCGGGACAAGAGTCAGGGCGAGCATCATAAAAGCGGCGATCTTGGGCACGTCATTAAGCCCGCGTGCAAAACTGGTGGCGCCGCTGCTGAGCCAATGCAGGGCTGTCCATACACGTTCAACGGTGGCGGGGGCACGGGGTTCGGTAGCGGTCGCTCCCGGCATCCTGCCTCCCGCAACACTTGCACTTCCTTGTGCGGCGGCCGCTGCCGGCATCCTGCCTTTCGCAGCACTTGCACTTCCCTGTGCGGCG
>JANOOA010000117.1:0-9129 GCA_031421115.1 Gammaproteobacteria bacterium
GGCTAAATGATAACGAATATCCAGTGAGGTAGGTGCTTTGGCGGCAGCAGCTTGCAATAACTCCACTCCGCGTTTTACTTGGCCTTTCTGTACCAGAATCCAGCCTAGCGTATCAATAATGGGCGCTTGATCTGGCATGAGGTTGTAGGCTTTTTCTGCATACTCGAGTGCGCGCGCATCCCCCTGCTCGTAATAAACCCAGGCCAGATTATTTAACACTGCCGCATTTTTGGGTTGAATCGCCAGGGTCTTCTGGTAATAGTCGATGGCTTCTTTGCGCTTGCCATCGGTTTGATACGTGGCCGCCAAGGCAATGAGTACCCCGACATCTTGCGGATGTTCGGCCGACCATTGTGTCAGCACCTGATAAGCACCCGCAGCATCACCGGCCTGCTTGCGGGCTTGCGATAGACGAATTGCAAGCGCACCACTTTTATTGCGTTGCCAGGCATTGTCATACGCCTTGGCGGCATTCGCATAGGCGCGCCCCGCCATGTGAATATTGCCTTCAAGCTCATAACCTGCCGCAATCTTGGGTTGTTGCTGCTGCACCTGCTGGGCGATGCGCAACGCCTCTTTGGGTCGGTTATCACGCATTTCCAGATCAGCCAGTGCGGCGGCAGCGGGCACATAATTAGGATCAAGCTTGAGCGCTTTGTTCAGGCTGGTTGTTGCGGCCTTGGAATCTTTTGCGGCCAGTTGCGCTGTGGCAAGCATATGCTGTGCCTGGGGAGATTTTGGAAGCTTATCGGTCAGTTTACGGAAGGTGGATAAAGCGCTACTGGTCTCACCTGCGGCTAATTGAGCTTGCGCCAACGCTTGCAGTGCAGTGGGATTGTTTGCATGCTCTTCAGCAATGCCCTGCGCAACACTCAAGGCTTTAAGCGGCTCATTCTGGCGCAGATGTATATTAATCAGCAGCAATACCGGTTCAAGCGCCTTGGGGTTTCTTTCACGGGCTTTTTCCAGCCACGCCATGGCTTCTTTTTCTTTATTCGCGCTAGCTGACAAGCTCGCCAGGCCGATCATGGCAGCCACATGTTTATCATCATATTTGAGTACAGCATTATAGTGCTGCTCGGCCTGCTGCGGTTTTTTCTGCTCTGTGTCAATGCGCGCCAGATTCATGTGTGCGGGTGTAAAGTCGCTCTGCACCTGCAATGCACGCTCAAATTGCTTGCGTGCGGAAGCCAGGTCTTTCTTGCCCAGATAAGAGACGCCCATAAAATTATAGGCCACAGGATTTTTTGGCTCCTTTTTTGACATTTGCTGAGCCGCTTGTAATGCCTTGTCGAAATTGCGTTTTTGCAAATGGCTTAGCACCAGCAATATGGCGGCCTGTGTCGGCTCCTGACCCAGTTCAACAATGGATTCCAGTTCTTTTACCGCCACTTCTGTTTCACCCGCAGCAAGACGACTCATTGCCAATTGGGTGCGTATATCAGTGGCGTCAGGTGCCAAAACAGCCGCTTTCTCCAGATATTCCGTGCCTTTATCGAGCTTGCCGCTTTGCATGTAAGCACTGCCCAGCAATGCCAATAACTGTGGGTCTTTATCATTATTTTTTAAGGCAGGCTCGAGTATTTTAATGGCTTCCTGGGGTCGATTGAGCTTCATTAACGTGGCGGCTAATAACCGCCGGGCGGCCACTTGCTCTGGCACGGCATCGACATAGCGGGACAACTCACTTTCTGCCTGTGAAAACTGACCCTGCAAGTAATGTACATTACCCATCAGCAACAAACTGGGCATGTGACCAGGTATTACTTTCAATACTTGCTGCAGGGAGTCCTGTGCGGCATTCAGGTTTTTTTCCTGGAACGAGACATGGGCACCCAAATAATTCGCAAGAGGATGCCCCGGCACACGATTTCGTACCGCCTCAATGTCCTTTTTAGCTTCGGCAACTTTACCCAACGCGAGATGCTCAGCGGCCCGTCCTAAATACGCGGGAACATTGTCTGCATCAAGTTGCAGGATTTTCTGAAATGTCTGTAATGACTCCGCATGACGCCCAGCGGCTCGTTGCAGATCACCTTTCATTATCCAGGATTCAATGCTTTTTGGATCGGCTTTAAGTGCCTGCTCCGTCAATGACAATGCCTCATCAGGCTTTTTTTCCATGAAGGCAATGCGCGCCTGGCCAACCAGGGCATCAGGAAAGTTTGGACGTGTTGTCAGGGCTTCCTGGTATTTTTCTTTTGCCTGGTCAGGTTTGCGTAATGCCAGATGGGCATGGCCATGCAGGGTTAAAATGCCTGCCTTGAGGTCGGCTGAGGCATTGGCTGGCTGCTGAATTTCCTGTAGTACAGATTCATTGCGGCCTTGCAGCAAGTAGGCTTTTCCCAGCGAGAAAAGCACCCTGTCACTGGCCACACCTAAATCCTGCGCGCGTTTCAGCTCCTTGGCGGCAGACGGGCCATCACCCATTTTCAGATAAATCTGACCGAGCATCAAGCGCGCTTCTTTATCCTCGGGATTTTCCTGCAAGACATTTTTAAGCTGGATAATGGCAGCCTTAATATTGCCTTGCTGTAAGTAATTTTTAGCGTCACCCATCAATTTCTGATTATCTTCGGCATAGGCCAACGTAATATCCAGCGCTGCCAGGTTGAATGCTGTAAACAGTGATAGCGCCAACATAGAGAATCGTGGCGTGATTTTTTTTATGCCATTACTGTTTTTCATTGGTTATCTCCCGAAATATAATTTTTCAAGGTTTTTCTTTAAGGCTATATTTATTGATCAAATCGTAAAGCGTGGGCCGACTGATGCCGAGCACATCAGCGGCTTGAGCTATGTTGCCATTAAACCAGTTCAACGCCCTGATAATGGCCTGACGCTCCGCATCATCACGTACCTGTCGTAAATTAAGGGGTGCCGATTTGGCCTGGTCTTTATCACCCGCATTATTTTTTGAAAAAAATTCCAGATCTTCCATTTCGATGTGATTACCCTCGCTCATGATGACTGCGCGACTAATGCGATTTTCCAGTTCACGAATATTACCAGGCCACTCATACGTCTCGATTGCTGCCATGGCGGCTTGATCAAAATAGCGTCGGGGTTTATTATGTTGCGCGCAATACTTATCCAGCAACGCCCGCGCCACCAGCGGTATATCACCTTCACGCTCACGCAAGGGTGGGATGTTGATAGACAACTCGCTGATACGATAATACAAATCTTCACGAAACTGACCGGTACGTACCTGCTCCAGAATATCCTGATGCGTTGCACAAATGACGCGTACATCAACGGCAATCTCTTCACGTCCGCCAATACGTTCGATGACACGTTCCTGTAAAAAACGTAATAATTTGGCTTGTAAAGCTATCGGTAAATCACCTACCTCATCAAGAAAAAGTGTTCCACCCTCCGCATACTCTATTTTGCCCCGTACTTTTTTGTTAGCGCCGGTAAACGCACCTTTTTCATAACCAAATAATTCACTTTCGAGCAGCGTTTCAGGAATTGCCGCGCAATTCAGTGCGACGAAACGTCGCTCAGCACGGTTGCTCAGCTCATGTAGCGCGTGCGCGAACAGTTCCTTGCCGGTACCGCTTTCGCCTAACAACAGCACGGTCACATTGGTGGGCGCTACTTTTTCGACGGTACGGCATACTTTAAGCATTTGCGGACTGGAAGCAATGATGCCCGACAACGGTGATGTGCTACGTTGCGCTGCGGCCAGTGCGATATTTTCAGTTTCCAGTTGATAGAGATGAAAGGCGCGATTTACAATCAGTGATAAAATCTCTGAATCAACCGGTTTTTGATAAAAGTCATAGGCGCCCAAGGCGATCGCACGTACTGCATTTTCGCGATCATCATTGCCTGTTACTACAATCACTTTGGTGCGTGGGGCAATGGCAATAATCTGTTCAAGCGTTGCCAGTCCTTCGCTTGCGCCACTGGCGTCGGGTGGTAAACCGAGATCAAGGGTAACCACCAGCGGTTCATAGAGGCGTAGCTGCGCTAAAGCAGTTTCACGGTCACCCGCTACCACCACATCCAGGCCTTCAAAACACCACTTTAACTGACTTTGCAGCCCGAGATCATCTTCAACGATTAACAATGTATTTTTTGTTACCGTATTCACTCAGTCTACTCCTGCGCCTATGGGCGCGCTCAAGTCCAGTGGGATTCGCACACGAAAAAGTGTACCCTTACCCGGTTCACTGATCACATCAACATCCCCACCCAATTCACGCACCACTTCACGGCTCTGATACACACCAATACCCATGCCGGCGTTACCTTTGGTAGTTTGAAATGGCTGAAATAAACGTTCGCGAATAAATTTGGCATCCATTCCGTGACCGCTGTCTTCCACTTCCAGCACCGCCTGCCCTGCCCCGCTATTATTATCGGTGCTGTGCCCAATACTGTACAGGCGCACTTTTACATAACCCTCGGGCGGCGTGGCATCCTGGGCATTTTGTATGATATGCCCAAACACGGCGGCAAGCCGATCGCGGTCTGCCTGGATGCGCAGGCGGTTTCCAGCGCATTGCAGTTCGGGCACGGGTTTCGCGTGCGCGCGCGTTGCGACAACTTCACGCAACAGCGTATCAAGATCCAGCAATTGCCTGACAGTATGCGGCCGCACGCTGCCTGCACGCAATTGGGTGAGCAGACGATTCATCTTCAGCGTGGCATTCTCGACGGTATTAATGGCATCTTCCATGAACGCTGGATTGTTTTTATGCTTTGCTGCGTTCGACACCACGAGAGCCAGTTGCGCTACCAGATTTTTCAGGTCATGCACTACAAAAGCTGACAGCCGATTAAATGCTTCGAACTGACGTGCGTGTACTAATGCTTTGGTGGCTTCGAGTTGCGCAATATAACTGGCCGCCTGGCAGCCTGCGGTTTTTAACAAATCACGATCTTCCCAATTAACTGCCCGCGCTGCGCGGGGCTGCATTAATACCATGAATCCCAATACGCGCTGATGTAAGATCAATGGAATCACCAGCCAGGCACCATTGGGTATCTCGCTCAGTTCGCGCAACCATTGCGGGATATCCAGGTCAGCATAAAAATCCGGTGTTTTAGCATATTCTCCAAGGTCAATAATCCATTGACTCGTGTCGAGAAAGCGCATCAAGGAACCACTTTCGGTATTGCTAACCGCTATGTTTTGTCCCGCATTCCAGCGCGCCAGTAACACAAAGGGTGATGCCTCATCGTCGCCTGATGACGCCATCATGTCCTGCCGCCACCATACTAACCCTGCTGGGCTATCCACAATCTGTGCAAGCGCCTGGATGGCACGCTCACGGCCAGGAATGGAGGATAAGGGTTGTCCGGCTTCGCCACCCGCCAGGGTACGTATAAAGTGCAGCCATTCTTCACGGTAATCATATTTGTGGCTGAAAAAATGTTTGTTTAAAAAAACTTTTGCACGCGCCCGTACCTGTCCCGAAGCAATTGCGACGAGCAATATGACAGCAGAGCCAAACAGGAAGATTATCTGTACCGCTGTGCCCCAGGTGCCACCATAGAGACGAATGTAATATCCGACGGCGGCCATTACCAGCAGATACAGACCTGCCCCCATCAAGGCGGCCGTATGGAAAACGATGCCCCGTGAAACAAAGACATCCAGTGACCACTGCGGGTTACGTGCGGCAGAAAAAGCAATCAGCGGCACGGCCAGCGCAGTGATCATGCCACGGGCATTCCACAGATCCATATCAACGCGTTGTATCAGCAAGGCGTCCGAATACAGAAATAAATCATAAGCAAACATGCCGCCAATGCCCAGGCACAGAAATTTAAGCGCCCAGCGCCGCTCCGGTACGGTGTTGCGATAAACCTGCTCGACTAACCCTAGCCCGATGATGGACAAAAACACCTGCCCGAAAATATTGATGTAAATACTGCCGCCCACATACAGCAGCACCAGCAACACCAGGCACATACCTAACACCAGTGCCGTGAGTGTCTTTAGCCGGGTAGACATGGGCGCGGCTATTTCTGCCGGATGTAACAGTCGGATCAGAAATGCAAACCATACCGCGTTGCGTATGATTTCCAGTAGCGATACCAGCAGCGATGCTGGGTAATCGCGCGCCGCATGGTAGGCCACCACCGTAGCCCACAGGACAGTGACCACGCATGCACCGACTAATAATGCTCCCTGCAGCCGTCCACGCCAACTGGTCAGCAATAACAACGACAGCACTGAAAACAGCAATGCCGCAACAGAATAACTGATGACACCGATATCGAGTATGTTAGTCATTGATGTTACGCGCGCAGCGTCCACGAAAAGCACAAAGAAATCTCATAGCACAAGCCGCTTTACAGTTCGATCGCCATTTTCAGTTTCAACGGGCGCCTCTGCCCCACAAAATTACTTCGACGGTCTGAAATAGAATCAGCAGATCAAGAAACAGGCTGTAATTTTTTACATAATATAAATCGTACTGCAATTTTTCCACTGCATCTTTTTCGGTGGATCCATACGCATAACGGATTTGAGCCCACCCGGTAATACCGGGTCTAACGCGATGACGCTCCGCATAATAAGGTATGGTTTGAGAAAGCTGTTCGACAAACATCGGTCGCTCCGGCCGTGGCCCGACAAAGCTCATTTCACCTTTTAATACGTTGTACAATTGTGGCAGCTCATCAATGCGCGTCTTGCGGATAAAGGCACCGATACGCGTCACGCGGCTGTCATTTTTGCCTGCCCACTGTGGGCCATCTTTTTCAGCATCATTGCACATGCTGCGAAACTTCAGCACCTGAACCAACCGCCAATTTTGGCCTACCCGTACTTGCCGATAAAGAATGGATCCTGGACTTTCCAGCTTAATGGCAATTGCAGCGATGATCATGATCGGCCACGTAAGTGTCAACAACGCCAGACTCGCCACAATATCAAACACCCGTTTGGTATACGACTGAAAAAATCCGTTTAGGAATCCATCGGAAAAAATCAACCAACTGGGGTGCAATAAATCCAGCCGGATTTTGCCACCCTGGCGCTCGAAAAAGGTCAGCATATCGACCACTTCGATACCGCTCATTTTGCAATCCAGAAGTTGATGCACCGGAAAACCCTTGCGGCGGTCTTCAACGGCGACTACGATTTCGTC
Organism: Gammaproteobacteria bacterium; assembly: GCA_031421115.1. Taxonomy (GTDB): domain Bacteria; phylum Pseudomonadota; class Gammaproteobacteria; family Ga007554. The sequence goes on from JANOOA010000117.1 coordinate 7,113, forward strand.
AACCTGTTGCTGATCAGCATACTCCAGCAAGGGAACATCCAGACGCACTATATGGCGTGGCTCGATAACCTCGTGCTCACCGGTGACATGCACATAACCCACGATGACGAAACCGAGCCTGTCTACCTTACGTCGCATTTGCTGAGCAATTGCGACGGCGCTCTTGCCCGTGCCCAGCACCAGAATGCGCCGTTTCATGGCATCCTGATTCACGACTTTAAAAAATATAAGCCTTGTTAATACAATACCGGTGAGTGCCGCAGCAAATGCCAGGCCAAAAGCGCCACGTCCTAAAAACAGAACCGGAAAAAGATAAAACACAAAGCTCATGGCCGCCAGGCCAAGTAAAATGCTGATGCCGATACGCAGCAGCATACCGGCGATACCGTCACGCAGGTTACTCTTGTATAAACCTACCGCTGTCATTGCGCTGATCATTACCAAAGCAAACAGCAATGCCTTGGGTAACAAGGGTCCCACGGTTCTCAGATGTTGATCTTCACCGGCAAAGCGCAATGACGCACCCAAATAGATGGACGACATCAAAATTACGGCCTCAACCACTCCCAGCATCAGGAAAGAATGCGACACATAATGTTTAAATAAGCGAACCATGAATATTTTTCTCTTCTCTGGAGAGATGAAAACCCACTGAGATCTGTGTGAGTATGTAGAATTTAAATGGGTTTAAGGTGCCCGTCACTTTACCCATTCAGCGCAGTGTCTTTTGCCTTAAACCTGTATTTTTGATATTGTTACATTTTAGCTATCTAAGATCTCGGGAATAATACCATGAAAATCACCATCTTCGGTTCCGGCTATGTCGGATTGGTTACCGGTGCCTGCCTGGCGGAGGTCGGTAACGAGGTATTGTGCGTCGATATTGACGCGCGCAAGATAGATATGCTCAAACGCGGCGAAATTCCTATCTATGAACCCGGCCTGGAAACGCTGATTCTTAGCAATAGCCAATCCGGACGGTTGGCTTTCACCACGGACATTGCGGCGGGCGTGGCACATGGCCTGTTCCAGTTCATTGCCGTAGGCACCCCACCGGATGAAGACGGCTCGGCCGACTTGCAATACATGATCGCCGTTGCCAAAAGTATCGGTGAGCATATGGACAGTTACCGTATCATCGTCAATAAGTCCACCGTACCGGTCGGCACCGCTGACAAGGTGCGCAACACTGTAGAAAATACTTTAAGTATACGCGGTAAACATATTGAATTTGATGTAGTTTCAAATCCTGAGTTCCTCAAGGAAGGCGCAGCCATTGATGATTTCATGAAGCCTGACCGTGTCGTTATCGGCACCGACAATCCGCGCACCACTGAATTATTGCGTGCCCTGTACGCCCCGTTTAACCGTAATCATGAGCGTTTGGTGGTAATGGACATTCGCTCGGCAGAGCTGACCAAATACGCCGCCAACGCCATGCTGGCCACCAAAATCAGCTTTATGAACGAACTGGCCAACCTTGCTGAGCGGCTCGGTGCGTATATTGCGCAGGTACGTTTGGGTATCGGCTCGGATCCACGAATTGGTTACCATTTTATTTATCCTGGTTGTGGTTATGGCGGCTCGTGCTTTCCCAAAGACGTGCAGGCGCTGGAGCGCACTGCTCAGCAGGTGGGCTATAAGGCCGAGTTACTGGGTGCCGTAGAGGCGGTAAATAACCGGCAAAAAAATATATTATTCAATAAAATAGATAAACATTTTAAAGGAAAGCTGGAAGGTCTGACCTTTGCCCTGTGGGGCTTGGCCTTCAAGCCGAATACTGATGATATGCGTGCTGCTCCCAGTCGCAACCTCATGGAAGCCCTGTGGGAGCGCGGTGCGCGCGTTCAGGCCTACGACCCGGCCGCCATGCATGAAACCCAGCGGATTTATGCAGATCAGCCCAGCCTTACGCTCTGCGACTCCCCCGCCGATACATTAAAAAATGTCGATGCGCTGGTGATCGTTACAGAATGGAACGAATTCCGCAGCCCGGACTTTAGCAAGCTTAAAGCCA
>JANOOA010000118.1:0-1802 GCA_031421115.1 Gammaproteobacteria bacterium
CAATGGAAGAGCCGGAAGGTGTTGTGATCGATGATGTCCGTAGGCGTGGCCGTCAGACCCAGCGTGATAGCTTTGAAATAGTCCAGCACTTCACCGTAAGTGTTGTAGATAGAGCGATGGCTTTCATCGACCACGATGAAATCAAAAAAATGTGGCGAGAGGCTCTGGGACTCATCGCGAATGATGTTGAGCATCGTCGGATACGTGGCAACGTAGATGCGGCGGTCTTTGGCCATCAGTTTTTCGCCAACATTGGGCCAGCGCGGTTCGTTGGGCAGATGCTCCTTGAAGGCGGCCAGCGCCTGCTCGCGCAGTGCGATACGGTCCACCAGGAACAGGATTTTCTCGGCATGGCCAGCGCGCATCAGTGCATCCGCCATGGCAATGCAGGTACGGGTTTTGCCGGTGCCGGTGGCCATGACCAGCAGAAAATCGCGCTTCTGTTGTTCGATGCCTTCCAGTACCGCACGAATAGCGCGAATCTGGTAGTCACGCCCGGCGATAGAGGTGTTGATGAACTCCTGCGTCAGCGGCTTGCGATTGCGGCGGATATAGGCGAAGCGCTCCAGATCATCTCTCGTCGGGAAACCAACGACTTTGCGCGGCGGGTAGCTGCCTAGATCCCAGAAATGCGTTTCGAGTCCGTTGGTGTAAAAGCAGAATGGCAACTCGCCGCCGAATTGGGTCTGAATGTTGTAACAGTATTGTTTGGCCTGCTCGCGGCCGATGGCGGCGTCCTTGCTGGACTTTTTGGCTTCAACGACGGCGAGGGGCTTGCGATCTTTGCCCAGCAATACGTAATCACTGAATTGGTGGCCCTCGTAGGGTGTGCGGGGCTCCGCAACACCTGGTGGCAAAGCGGTCAGAATGTCGAATTCCTCTATGACCTGCGTGGGGTCTTTGACATTCCAGCCGGACTGCGCAAGTTGCTGGTCAATGAGCTCTGAACGGGTTTGTGTCTCAGATTTGATCATGCTTGACCTGACTCCCGCCAGCACAGCTGTCCATAAAAGTTGAAGCCTATCGCCCGGCTATTGTCGATATCGCGCTTCATGTCCGATAGGTTTGACAATCTTTGCGCCACGCACAGAGGCCATCCTGTTAAGCGGAACGACTCTTCTCTGCCGTGATCGATCGCGGCTTCTTTGTTAAACTCGGCTGGCGTAATCACTGGTGCCTCATTTCTGTTTTTCTGATAGCTGGTGTTGCATCAGGTTGATCCACTTAGCCACACGCCACTTGCCGGTGGGTGCAATCAAACTTTCGGCCTTCATTGTGCAACAGCGCACCCCAGAAATAATCGAGCCAAGGCGCGCAACGTTGCCAGTTGCTGCGTGTCAAAGCGCAGCTTGGCAAGGTAGTCCGGCGTCAGTGAGTGCATGGCTCGCGATGGATTGAGGAAATGGGGTAATCCTAATGTATATTGGGGTATTTCGCCACACCATTACCCCTTTATTTCAGCAAGCGTAGCGTGCGCTGTGCGCACGACAGGATGGGCTGAATGAATAGCGATATTTCGTGGAGCGCTGACGCTGGGTAGCACGTATTTTTTCACCGTCACCATCAACGCCTACCGTTGCCAACGCATTCTGGCCGAGCCGCCAATTTATACCGCGCTCAAAGCGGCGATTCAGGCAATAAAAAACCCGCACTCAGGCGGGTTAGAAGGATGTTGCTGGATGTGCTTTGATGCTGTGTGGTGGAGGCGGCGGGAATCGAACCCGCGTCCGCAAGTCCGCTGCCCTTGGTTCTACATGCTTAGCCTGGTCATTAATTTAACCGCCCCCTCGCTGACAGGCAAG
>JANOOA010000119.1:0-2063 GCA_031421115.1 Gammaproteobacteria bacterium
AGAGGAGGTTTTGACGGTGCGGGCGGATTAGTTTGAGTTCTTTAGGTAGGCGCCATCGTCGCGCGCAAGAAACATCTTTTAAATCGCAGAATATGTCGCCCTGTAACCCGAAAAACTCCTGCAAAAAATCAAAAAACTCGAACTTTCCAGAAAGTGACGTGACGGGCGGTCATAACTTCCCGTGTGACTCACCCCACCAACTCGGTCAGTGAGGTGACCACCTTGAAGCACACCTGTTCAAAATTCTTGAAGTGCCGCTTGCCGCATTCGATCCGCAAGTCTTCAATGGGGCGCAACAGGTCAAGCCGCACATGGTCACCGTTGCCGGTTTTCTTCGTTTCAGCCACGAAATACAGCGTCTTGTCGTTGCGGTAGGCCAGCGCCCAATCGGGGTTGTACGGGCCGACCGGCGTTTCGATCTGGAACCAGCGCGGCAGCTTGATTGATCTTGCAACCTTTTAATGGACATCGAGAAGAGAAACCTCCTGCTGTTGCGCCCACCGGTGTTCAAACGTCCTGGGCGAGTCATATCCCAAGGTGGAATGCCGGCGTTTATGATTATAAAACACTTCCACATAGTCAAAAATACTCTGCCGGGCGTGCTCACGGGTAGCGTAATGCTCAAAATAGATATGCTCGGTTTTAAGCGTATGAAAAAAGCTTTCCATCGCCGCATTATCATAACAATTCCCGGTGCCACTCATGCTGGCAAGCAGGCCATGTTCAGCGAGCTGTTTTTGAAAAACCTGGCTGGTATATTGACTGCCTTTATCCGAGTGATACGTTAACCCTGGGGCGGGTCGCCTATGGATAACAGCCTGATTCAACGCATTCAAAACCAGCGCTGTGGTCATGGTCGCACCCATTGAGAGTCCCACAATGCGCCGCGAAAACAAATCCAATACGGCCGCCACATACAGCCAACCCTGTGCGGTGGCAACGTAGGTAATATCCGTGACCCAGCGCTGGTTGGGCGCCTGGGCGGTGAAATCCTGCCGCAGCCAGTTGGGCGCCACCGGTGCCTTGGGATTGGCGCGGGTGGTGATTTTATAGCGCGCCGTCATCTTCGCTTGAATGCCGGCGTGCTTCATCAGGCGGGCGACGCGCGGGCGCGAGCAGGTTTCGCCCCGACACCCTAGCTCGGCATGAATACGCGGGCTGCCATAGGTGTGACGGCTCGCCTCGTGTATGACTGTGATTTTCGTTAATAGCCGATCATTGTCCTGGGCGCGCCGTGAGGGTTCCGCATTAATAAATCGATAATAACCACTGCGCGACACCTTAAACACACAGGACATCCTCTCTACGCTGAATTCAGTCTCATGCTGTTGCATAAACCGGTATTTCATTTGCGCGGTGATGAGAAGATGCCCAACGCTTTTTTTAAAATATCCCTTGTATGCTTCATTTGCAGTAAGTAGTGTAGTTTTTGTATGCTGCACTTGTAGTGAGTGGTGTAGTTTCGGAGGGTCTGCACAGCCCGTCAATCCCTGGGGACACCGATCCCGCAAGAGAGCTTTTGGCGTGCAGTACCCACCGTTTATCCACAGCCCGAACAGTTGTCTGATGGCATCGCATTTTAATGACCTCGTATTTGCAAGGATGGGACATGATAAACGATTCTGAAACGATTTTTGTGGGTATCGATGTGTCCAAGGACACGCTGGAAGTCGCGTATGACGATACACGCAAGACCCTGACATTGGGCAACGATGAGGCGGGCATCCAGGCGCTGCTGGCACACATTAAAGCCGCCCAATCGACCGGTGCCCGGGTGGGCGCCGTGGTGCTTGAAGCGACCGGGGGATTTGAGCGCGACGTGGCCATGGCCCTGTGCGGCGCCGGACTGCCCGTGATGGTCGTCAACCCCCGCCAGGCACGTGACTTTGCCAAAGCCATGGGGTATTTGGCCAAGACCGATGCCATTGATGCCCGGGTATTGCGCCATTTTGCCCAGACGCTGTACGCGTCTGACCGGCGCGAACAGTTGTTGATGCGCCTGCCCGACGTGCAACAAGTCCAGTTACAGGCGTTGATCGTGCGTCGCGGCCAACTCATCCAGA
>JANOOA010000120.1:0-1757 GCA_031421115.1 Gammaproteobacteria bacterium
AAATAAACACTGTCAATTATTATGTGGGGTAATATCCCTTAAACTCGGGGCGATACCCCCTTAAATTCCGGAGCCTGCGTGTATTGTGCATAAGAAAGCGCATGACCATCACCGTCAAAGCGGAAAAATGGCTGTCTCGCCAAGCCATTACTCCAATCATGACACGGGTCGCCACCCGATTGTGGACGCCGCACGAGGGACAGCTATTGCACTGATGTTCGTGTATCATTTTATGTTCGATTTACGCTATTACAATATAGTGGCGATTGATTTTAACAATGACCCTGTATGGTTAGGCTTGCGCACCCTGATTGTGAGTCTGTTTTTGGGGGTGATGGGCGTCAGCCTGCATCTGGCCACCGCCAGCGGCCTTAATCAACGCACATTTATACGGCGGCTGTTGCAGGTGGCGGGATGTGCGGCGCTGGTAAGCATCTCAAGTTACATGATGTTCCCGAAAAGTATGATATTTTTTGGTATCCTGCATTTTATTGCTACTGCCAGTGTGCTGGGATTACTGTTTTACCGCTGGTTTTGGGTCAATTTAGGCCTGGGCATGGCGCTGATTGTGGTGGGGCTGACTATGCAGCACCCGTGGTTTGATCAACCCGGCTGGCAATGGATAGGGTTAATGACGTACAAGCCCATCACCGAAGATTATGTGCCCCTACTACCCTGGTTTGGGGTGGTACTATTGGGTCTTTTTGTGGGCAAATGGATTTTCTCATCGCCACCCCCATTTATCAAATTGGGCGGGTCATTGGGCAAAGGCCTTGTGCAATGGCAAGGAAAAACCCGTTTATCACGCCTGCTGGTCTTTGGCGGAAGGCATAGCCTGCCGATCTATATGCTACACCAACCGCTATTTTTTGCGATTTTGTATCTGTTTTTAGGGTTGAGTGGTTGATTCCGTGGAAGCAAGGTCGAACAATAAGAAAACTTATGACATTTTTTAAAAAAAATCACGACTCAGCCACGCCCCGCGTATCGCTGAATTGGCAAAGACCGGGCGGATTCCTGCCGTTGTTACTACAACCTTTATTGCAAAGGGCCACATCCAATCTCCGCGTCATTCTTTGGGTTAATGGGCTATTACTGTTATTGATTGCTTATAATTTATCCAGGCTAACGTGGCTGGCATTCCCCCCGCCGCTTCAAGAAGACGCGCCACCCCCTTTATTGCAAATGGCCATGATGCCCAGCGCCCCAGCAAATCAGCCAAATCCACAAACCACTGCGGGCAACACTCTCGTCACGCCGCAAGATATAGCCAATTGGCATTTGTTGGGTGAGACTAATGAGTCAGTGTCGATTAGCGCCGTGGGAAATGCGCCAGCAACCAGCCTGGCTCTGAACTTGCGCGGCGTTATCGCCAGCCGCGACAGAAAAACCGCGCGCGCTATTATTGCCGACAGCAGCGGCACTGAAAATTTTTATGCGCTTGACGCGCAAGTGCCAGGCGGGGCAGTCTTAAAGGAAATCCATACAGATCGTGTTATCCTGTTGCGCGGTGGCAGTCATGAAACATTGATGTTGCCCAAAGATGAGCTGGGTGACGATGGCGGACAATTCGGCGCGCCGCCTTTACCGGTAGCCAACCCCGATAAAGCTATGCTGGATGAATACCGCGACGCCTTGCAAAATCATCCGGAAACACTGGCGGATCGTATTCAGCCGATGCCGGTACATGAAGGAGGAAAATTTGTCGGATACCGTTTTTTATCGCCGCGTGATCCAACATTACTATCACGCTTGGG
>JANOOA010000121.1:0-5553 GCA_031421115.1 Gammaproteobacteria bacterium
ATGGCCAGTCAGGTCATGCATATTTGGCCTGAATCGGTTATTCTATCTCTCTTTACTGGAAATATTTTACAGGCCAAGCAGATTTACAGGGTGAATATTGATGTTTTCGCAAAAGATGACAATTGCCGGTTTTGATGACGATCTGTGGGCGGCGATGCAGGAAGAAGTGGTGCGCCAGGAGCAGCATATTGAGCTGATCGCATCTGAAAACTATGCCAGCCCACGCGTGATGCAGGCGCAAGGTTCTGTTTTAACTAATAAATATGCTGAAGGCTATCCCGGCAAGCGTTATTATGGCGGGTGTGAATATGTGGATAAAGTCGAGCAGTTGGCGATTGACCGCGCCAAGCAGTTGTTTGGCGCTGACTACGCTAATGTGCAGCCGCACTCCGGGTCTCAGGCCAATGCCGCCGTGTACATGGCATTGCTTAACCCCGGCGACACTATTCTGGGCATGAGCCTGGCTCACGGTGGTCATTTAACGCACGGCGCCAAGGTGAGTTTTTCGGGTAAGATTTATAACGCAGTGCAATACGGTGTTGACCCGGTGACGGGCGTGATTGACTATGCACAGGTTGAGGCGCTGGCGTTGGAGCATAAGCCGAAAATGGTGGTGGCCGGGTTCAGTGCCTATTCGCGGGTGGTGGACTGGCAGCGTTTCCGTGCGATTGCCGACAATATCGGTGCGTATCTGTTTGTGGACATGGCGCATGTGGCGGGTCTGGTGGCGGCGGGTGTATACCCCAGCCCGGTGCAGATTGCCGATGTTACGACTTCGACTACGCACAAGACTTTGCGCGGCCCACGTGGCGGCATTATTCTGGCCAAGGCGAATCCCGAGATTGAGAAGAAGCTCAACTCCATGATCTTCCCCGGCATTCAGGGTGGCCCGTTGATGCATGTCATCGCCGCCAAGGCGGTGGCCTTCAAGGAGGCGCTGCAGCCCGAGTTCAAGATTTATCAGCAGCAAGTGGTGGTGAATGCCCGTGCCATGGCGCAAGTGCTCATGGAGCGCGGTTATAAAGTCCTTTCTGGTGGCACTGATAATCATTTGTTTCTGCTGGATTTGATTGGCAAGGACATCAGCGGTAAAGAGGCCGAAGAGGCATTGGGTGCGGCGTATATCACTGTGAACAAGAACAGTGTGCCGAATGATCCGCGTTCACCGTTTGTCACCAGCGGCATTCGCATTGGCACGCCAGCAGTGACTACGCGTGGCTTCAAAGAGGCTGAGGTGCGCGCTCTGGCAGGCTGGATTTGTGACGTGCTCGATCATGTGCATGACGCTGCCACGATTGAGCGCGTGAAGCGTCAGGTGCTGGAAATTTGTGGGCGGTTCCCCGTTTACGGTAAATAATGCGTTGTCCTTTTTGCAGTGCTGAAGACACCAAGGTCATCGACTCGCGTTTGGCGAATGAGGGTGATGCGGTGCGTCGACGCCGCGAATGTTTGACCTGTGCGGAGCGTTTTACCACCTTTGAAACCGCCGAGCTGATCATGCCGCGTCTGGTGAAGCGCGATGGCAGTCGCGTGCCGTTTGATGAAGACAAGTTGCGTTCGGGGATGTTGCGCGCTCTGGAAAAACGTCCGGTACCTACCGAGCGGGTGGATGAGGCGATTAACCATATCAAACACCGCCTGACCACTACCGGTGACCGTGAAGTAAAGTCGCGGGTGCTGGGCGAATGGGTGATGGACGAACTGCGCCAGCTCGATCAAGTCGCCTATGTGCGCTTTGCCTCGGTATACCGCAGCTTTCAGGATGTGAATGCTTTCCGTGAGGAGATTGATCGGCTGGAGCAAGGGCAGGTATCCGTCCTTGCCAATGACAGTGCCAAATAACTGGACTTCTACAGGCGGTCTTTCACCCCCATGTCCAGTAGTGTGATTAATAATGCGATGGGCACCGATTATCAATACATGGCGCGCGCATTGCAACTTGCCGCGCAGGGTCTTTACACCACGCACCCTAATCCACGGGTGGGTTGCGTGATTGTGCGTGCTGGGCATATGAATGACGGGATTATTGGCGAAGGCTGGCATGTGCGTGCGGGTGAGCCGCATGCCGAAGTTCACGCTTTGGCGCAGGCGGGTGCGCACGCACGGGGTGCGACAGCGTATGTAACGCTGGAGCCGTGTTGTCATCACGGCCGTACCGCGCCGTGTGTGGACGCCTTGGTTGAGGCGGGTGTAACGCGGGTGGTGGCAGCGATGATTGACCCTAATCCTAAAGTGGCGGGGCAAGGATTGGCGCGACTGGCTGCCGCAGGTATCGTCACTGAAAGTGGTGTGTTGCAAGCGCAGGCGGAAGCATTGAATGCCGGATTCATGATGCGCATGCGCGAGCATCGTCCTTATGTGCGCTGCAAATTGGCGATGAGTGTGGATGGCCGCACGGCAATGGCGAATGGCGAGAGCAAATGGATTACGTCAGCCGCAGCACGTGCAGATGTGCAGCGGCTACGTGCCAGCAGTGCTGCAATTTTAACGGGCATCGGCACGGTATTGGCCGATGATCCGGCGTTGACAGTGCGTATGGAAGGCGTTGCCCGGCAACCGTTACGGGTGGTGTTAGATAGCCAATTGCGCCTGTCACCCCAGGCGCGTTTGCTGAATGCGCCGGGCAGCGTGCTAATTGTCACCACCGTGCAAGACCGTGCGCGCAGTGCCAGGTTAGTGCGTGAAAATGTTGCGGTCAGCGTGCAGCCCGCACGGCACGACTGCATGGCCGCTCCATGGCATCCTGCCATTGCGGCACTCCTGCATCCATGCACAGCGGATGCAGGAGGTAGGGCAACGCCGGGAGCGGTTGCCGAGGGGGGTGTTGATCTAACGGCATTGATGCAGATGTTGGCCGCCGAGCATGAGGTTAATGAGGTGCTGGTGGAAGCGGGCCCGACCTTGAATGGCGCGCTGCTGAATGCAGGCTTGATTGACGAGGTGATTATTTACATGGCGCCGCATCTGATGGGCGATGCCGCGCGTGGCTTGTTTCATTTGCCAGGATTACAGCAGATGAACCAGCGTATTGCACTGGATATTCAGGATATCCGTGCAGTGGGATGTGACTGGCGGATTAGCGCTAAAATCGTGAGAAATAACTAACCCGTGTTTACAGGTATCATACAATCCATCGGTAACATCACTGCAGTCGAATCGCAAGGTGCCGACGTGCGCGTGCATATTGCAACAGGTAAACTGGATTTTTCTGGCGCGCAGGTGGGTGACAGCATTGCGGTTAATGGTGTATGCCTGACAGCGACTTCGTTCGTTGATAATGGGTTCTGGGCAGATGTATCGGGCGAGACGTTGGCGCGTACCATCTTTGGTGAGATAGCCGTTGGCCGCAAGGTTAATCTGGAGCAGTCGCTCACCCCCACGACGCGTTTGGGTGGACATCTGGTGAGTGGGCATGTAGACGGTACCGGAACCGTGGTGAGTTGCTGGGATCAAGGCCGTTCGCTGCGCTTTGTGATTCAGGCGCCGTCCACGTTAGCCAGATACATTGCTGAAAAAGGTTCGATTTGCGTGGATGGCGTGAGTTTGACTGTGAACAAAGTAAACGGTGCATGCGCCGCACATGAATGTGCAAGTGTCGGTCGCTTCCGGCATCCTGCCTCCCGCGCCGTGCATGGATGCACAAGTGTCGCCAGAGGCGGGATGCCGGAAGTGACCTTTGACCTGAATATTGTGCCGCATACCTTGCAGGAAACCACGCTGAGTGAATGGGTGGTGGGCAGTCGTGTGAATCTTGAGGTGGATATTCTGGCGCGTTATCTGGAGCGCTTGTTGTTGGGTGAGGGCGCCGCACATGGATGTGCAAGTGCAGCTTCCAGCGTCCTGCTTGGCGCTGCACAATCCACCACACCGCAGAGCGCAGGTATCACGCATGGTTTTCTCGTGGAACATGGATTCATTAAGGCTTGATCAACATGCCACTTAGCCCGATCCCCGAGATTCTTGAAGATATCCGCCACGGCAAAATGGTCATCATTGTCGATGATGAAGATCGTGAAAACGAAGGCGATCTGTTAATGGCGGCACAATGCGTGCGTGCCGAAGATATTAATTTTATGGCGCGTTATGGGCGTGGCCTGGTATGCCTGACACTGACCCGTGAACGCTGTGAACAATTGCGCTTACCGCTCATGGTCAGCAATACCAACGATAAGCACCTGACTAATTTTACGGTGTCTATCGAGGCGGCCAGCGGCGTTACCACCGGTATTTCGGCGGCAGATCGCGCGGTGACGGTGCAGGCGGCGGTTGCCGTTGATGCGCAGCCGGAGCATGTGGTTCAGCCGGGTCATATTTTTCCGCTTATGGCGCAGCCGGGTGGGGTGCTGGCGCGTGCTGGCCATACCGAAGCGGGATGTGATCTGGCACGGCTGGCAGGCATGGCGCCGGCCAGCGTGATTGTGGAGATTCTGAATGAAGATGGCAGCATGGCGCGCCGTCCTGATCTGGAAAAATTTGCGCAGCAGCATGGTTTGAAAATCGGTGCGATTGCGGATCTGATTCGTTATCGGCGTGAAAATGAAAAAACCGTCGAGCGGGTTGCCGAGTGTGACTTTCCTGCGGAATGTGGAAAATTTCGTCTCATCGCCTATCGAGACAGTGTTGATCATGGCCTGCATTTAGCCCTGGTGATGGGTGACATAAAGCCCGAGCAACCGACATTGGTGCGCGTGCATTTGCAGGATACCTTGTGTGATGTACTGGGTTCGCTGCGTGAAGATTCTGGCTGGCCGTTGCGTGACACCCTGCGCCGCATTGCTGACGCGGGCGTGGGTGTAGCGGTAGTGCTACGAAAAACCGAAGACGCGAGCGAGCTGGTGCGGCGCATCAGGGATTATCAGTTGAGGGACAAAGGTATCAACCTGCCAAAACCGGCGGCGAGCATTGACTTGCGCACCTACGGTGCAGGCGCGCAGATTCTGGCCGATATAGGCGTAGGTAAGATGCGCGTGTTAGGCGCGCCGAAAAAAGTACATGGGCTGTCGGGGTTTGGTCTGGAAGTGGTCGAATACGTAAATAATAAACCCAAGTGAGTAATATCAAAATGAGCGACATCAGGAAAACTGAAGGTGATTGTGTGGTGCGTGGCGCGCGCTTTGCCATTGCAGCGAGCCGATTTAACAGCTTTATCGTGGATCATCTGGTGAGTGGCGCGGTAGACGCCTTGCTGCGCCACGGTGCCGCAGCACAAGACATCAGCATCACCTATGCGCCCGGTGCGTATGAGTTGCCGCTGGTGGCGCAACGCCTGGCTGCCAGTAAACGCTACGATGCGATTATCGCCGTAGGCGCAGTGATTCGTGGCAGTACGCCGCACTTTGATTATGTGGCAGGTGAATGCAGCAAGGGTCTGGCGCATGTCGCCTTGCACTATGATTTACCCGTCGCATTTGGCGTGCTCACGGTAGATACCATTGAGCAGGCCATTGAGCGTGCCGGTACTAAAGCGGGTAACAAAGGTGTTGACGCGGCATTGTCTGCCATTGAAATGGTGAATCTGCTGCAACAGATTGGCAAGCCATGACCTTGCCTCCC
>JANOOA010000122.1:0-5590 GCA_031421115.1 Gammaproteobacteria bacterium
CACCAGATCCAGCGCACAGTTAAGCGCGGTCTGGCCGCCCATGGTGGGCAGCAGCGCATCGGGGCGCTCTTTTTCGATAATGCGCGCCACCACCTGCCAGTTAATCGGCTCGATGTAGGTGGCATCGGCCATTTCCGGGTCAGTCATGATGGTGGCGGGGTTGGAGTTAATCAGCACCACACGATAACCTTCCTCACGCAACGCCTTGCAGGCTTGCGCGCCGGAATAGTCAAATTCACAGGCCTGACCGATGACAATCGGGCCTGCGCCAATGATTAGAATGCTTTTAATGTCTGTACGTTTTGGCATAAGCTGGTTTCAGTTATAGTGCTTATTATCATTAGCCGTGAACACGCGCCTTTTCCATTAATTCTATAAAGTGATCGAACAGCAGCGCGGCATCATGCGGGCCGGGGCTGGCTTCTGGATGCCCCTGAAAGCTGAAGGCAGGCTTGTCGGTGCGGTATATGCCCTGCAACGAGCCATCAAACAGCGAGCGATGCGTAACGCGCAAGGTGTCAGGCAAGCAAGTGTCATCCACCGCGAAGCTATGATTCTGGCTGGTAATCATCACCCGCCCCGTCCCCAGGTTTTGTACCGGGTGGTTGGCGCCGTGATGGCCAAATTTCATTTTCAAGGTACGCGCGCCGCTCGCCAGCGCCAACAACTGGTGCCCCAGGCAAATGCCGAATACCGGCTTGCCGCTGTTGACGATGTCGCGGATGGCGTTAATGGCATAATCGCACGGCTCCGGGTCGCCGGGGCCGTTAGACAGAAACACGCCGTCGGGGCGCATCGCCAGCACTTTGGCAGCAGACATTTGCGCGGGCACCACGGTGATCTGGCAACCCCGGTCTGCCAGCATGCGCAGAATGTTGCGCTTCACGCCGTAATCATAGGCCACTACATGGAAACGGCCTGGGTTGACGCCAGTAACGGCGGGCACAGCCGCTGCGGACAACGTCCAACTCGGCTGCGACCATTCATAAGCACTTTTTGCGCTCACTACTTTGGCCAGATCCATACCCTTCAGGCCCGGGAAACTGCGCGCGGCGTGCAGGGCGGCGGTTTCATCCACTTTACCCGCCATGATGCAGCCATTCAGCGCGCCTTTTTCCCGCAGCAGGCGCGTCAGACGGCGCGTATCCAGCCCCGCCATGCCCACCACCTTGTGGCGGTGCAAATAGGCGTCGAGGCTCTCTTTGGAGCGCCAATTGCTTACAGTTGAGGAAAGATCACGAATCACCAAGCCGCTGGCCGCGATAGTGGCCGATTCCTGGTCGTCATCATTGGCGCCAACATTGCCAATATGGGGATAGGTGAGGGTAACAATCTGGCGGCAATAAGAAGGGTCGGTGAGAATTTCCTGATAGCCCGTCATGGCGGTATTAAATACCACCTCACCCGTCGTTTGGCCCTCAATACCGATGGACTCCCCCCTAAAGAGGCTGCCATCTTCCAGGGCTAACAGGGCTGGCTGCCGCAAAACTACCTCCACTTAAGATATGCGAAACGGGGATGTGCAAAGCGGGAGAGGCTCCGTGCAAAAAACCGGATAAAGCACCACTCCCGCTGTATGTTCAAGTCATATTTAGACGCGAATTTTACTCCATCCCGCCCCACTCTGTCTATGGCCGCTGCGCGCCACAAACAACGTTTCAACCTTCCTCCTGCCACTGATCGCGTCCTTTGAGCTTGCAACGGTACAGTGCGGCATCGGAACGCTCAAAGACCTGGCTAACGGTATCGCCCTCTTTAAACACGGCAATACCGCAACTAATGGTGACGGGCACGCGCTGTCCGCCATGATGAAACTCGCATTCACGTACACACGCGCACAATTTCTCGGCTACAATGCGTGCGTTTTCCAGTGCCGTTTCCGACAATAGCACCACAAATTCTTCACCGCCGTAACGCGCTATAAAGTCGACATCGCGCACTTCTTTTTTAAGTAACTGGGCAATAATGCGCAGCACTTTATCACCCGCCTGATGACCGTAGCGGTCATTGACATGTTTGAAGTGATCAATATCCAGCACCAGCAGGGCTAACGGATGTTTGTAGCGTCGCCAGCGCGCAAATTCCTCGCCAGAGCGCCGCTCATACGCCAGGCGATTAGGGATGCCGGTCAGCACATCCTGCAAGGCGCTCGCCTGTTCGGTGCGCACACGCGTATGCAGTTGGCCAATCTCGGCTTCCATTTCACGCACGCGGCTGCTTAACATACCGATCTCGCGTTGAGCCTCTTTCTCGCGCTCTTCTTCTTCGCGGCGGAACACGGTCATATGTTCGCGCATGCCTTCCAGACGTTGCTGGATAACCTGTTTCAATGTGTTGATATCGGTAGCCTCCTGCAGGGAGGTTTCGATGCCGCTCACTTGATCGTTCACCGCCAGATCAAACTTTGCGTGGCTACGCTGTGTCGCCTGACGCACCACAATGCTTTCAGATAAGTGCTGATCAATCTCCTGCAAGCGTTGCGTCAGCATGCGCAGGAACTCTTCGAGATCGCTTTTTTCACTGCGAATTTTTTCCAGTGCGGTGGCCACCAACTCTGCTACGGACTGCAACGACGGCAGAAATGCCAGCGCCTGCGTTTCTTCGCTGAGCTGCACTTTCAGCGCTTCTACCGACTCGGTCATTTCAGGTTGCAGCGTCAACCGCTCCAGTAATTCCACCACGGCTTCACGCACGGCGGGCGACAGCGTATCGGCCTTGGTATCCTGGGGATGATGGGGTCGAGCAGGGGTATCGATAGAGGTGGAGGCTGATGCTTTGGGGGTGGCTTTGTTACCCGGCGGCAATGGTGGGGCGCGACCAACCCCTGCCGGCAAACTTTGATCGTATAGATCACGGCTTTCTTCTTTGGCAGGCTGGTTGCCGCCGCCAAAGAGTTTACCAAAAAACCCCCCTAACGATGCCCCGACAGACCCAGAGTCAGCGAGCACCTCCAGATTATCCGACTTGCGCCCTTTGACAACTGGATGCATATCCAGCTTCAGCAGTATTTGCGAAATCGCCTCAATGCGTTCCTGCAGTCCAATGGCTCCTACGCCATCGCGCACTGCCTTGCGCAAACTTTCCAGTTGCACGTCAACGTCAGGGTGCATGCCATCCGCTGCCAACGCGAGGCGTGAAATACAGCGGCGCAGCATTTTTTCCAGCGATTCCCACTCATGCTGCTTAGCCTCGACTTTCTCCAGCGTCGCATAATATTTCTGACGCCAGTGCTCGAAGTCTTCGGTGTGGTCACTGTCTTTCATTGGCGCTTCTCTAATAATTCGTCATTCCCGCCTTCGCGGGAATGACGAAAATTTGAACATCAAAGGCTTCCCAAGCTATATTGCACAATAGGGTTATCGTAACCCTAACACATCTTGCATATCAAACAAGCCGCGCTCACGCTGCACCAACCAGCCCGCAGCGCGCACCGCGCCTTTGGCAAATGTCATGCGGCTGGAGGCCTTATGGGTAATTTCCACGCGCTCCCCCAGCCCCGCAAACAGCACGGTGTGATCGCCTACCACATCGCCTGCGCGCACTGTGGCAAAGCCAATGGTGTTGCGCTCGCGTTCACCCGTCACACCTTCGCGCCCGTACACCGCACATTGCTTCAGGTCACGCCCTAGCGCATGGGCAATCACCTCGCCCATGCGCAACGCGGTACCCGAAGGCGCATCAATTTTATGACGATGATGCGCTTCGATGATTTCAATATCGACCTCGTCACCCAAAATTCGCGCCGCCGTTTCCAGCAACTTGAAACACAGATTCACACCCACACTCATATTGGGCGCCATAACGATGGCAATATCTTTTGCGGCATCGGCGACCTGGCGGGTTTGCTCGGGCGTAAACCCGGTAGTGCCAATCACCATACGACGTCCGGCGGCACGACAAATTTCGAGATTTTTCAGAGTGACATCGGGCCGGGTGAAGTCGATGAGCACATCAAAAGCACGGGTAACGGCGCTCAAATCATCGCCAATACGCACGCCCAATGTTCCCAAACCCGCCATCTCGCCCGCATCCAGGCCGATCATGGCACTGCCCGGACGCTCCAGCGCAGCAGACAGCGCGACATCAGACGCCTCGCGGCACGCCTCGATCAAGTGACGACCCATGCGTCCCGCCGCGCCGGTCACGGCTATTTGTGTTGTCATAGAGCCTCATGTGTGCAGATATTTACAGGGTAGGATGCAGCGCTTCAAGTGCGTTGAACCCGGCTGTTGGGCTTCATTACATTCAGCGTCAACCTACACTTTATAGCGACGCGGCGCTGTCTACCAGCAAGCGGGCGCGGATGGCTTTTTCCAGTTCATCTACCAGGTGTTCATTGCTGAGTTTGCGCGATGGTTTGCCGTCGATATACAACAGGTTCGGCGCGCCGCCGGCCAAGCCGACATGCGCTGCTTTCGATTCGCCGGGGCCATTTACTACGCAGCCAATTACGGCAACATCCAACGGCTGGCGAATGTCTTCGAGGCGCGCCTCCAGTGCATTGACGGTGGCAATAACATCAAACTCCTGGCGCGAGCACGATGGGCAGGCAATTAAATTAATGCCATTGCTGCGCAGCCGCAAGCTCTTGAGAATATCGAAGCCGACCTTGATCTCCTCTACCGGATCAGCCGCCAGCGACACGCGCAAGGTATCGCCTATGCCATCCATCAGCAACATGCCCAACCCAATCGCAGACTTCACCGTACCGGAACGCAATGCGCCCGCTTCGGTGATACCCAGATGCAAGGGTTGATCTATGCGTGTAGCCAGATCGCGGTAGGCCGCCACCGTCATGAACACTTCAGAGGCTTTGAGACTGACTTTGAAGTTCTGAAAATCGAGCTTTTGCAGAATATCGACATGGCGCATGGCGGATTCCACCAGGGCTAGCGCGGTGGGTTCACCGTATTTTTTCTGCAAATCTTTTTCCAGCGAACCGGCATTCACGCCGATGCGTATCGGAATATTGCGATCACGCGCAGCTTCGACCACGGCACGCACCCGGTCTTCGCGGCCGATGTTACCAGGATTAATGCGCAAGCAATCCGCGCCCAAGGTCGCCACCCGCAGCGCAATCTTGTAATCAAAGTGAATGTCCGCCACCAGCGGAACCTGCACTTCTTTGCGGATCATGCCAAACGCTTCAGCAGCGTCCATGCTCGGCACCGACACGCGCACAATGTCCGCCCCAGCGCGCTCCAGCGCACGAATCTGCGCTACGGTGGCGGCCACGTCGCAGGTTTCGGTGTTGGTCATGCTCTGCACCGCAATCGGCGCATCACCGCCCACCGGCACCTTACCCACCCAGATCTGCCGCGATTTACGGCGCTTAATCGGACTTTCGTGCTGCATTCTAATTTACTCCCACCGCTTTGCCGAGCACAAAACTCGCGCGCCCACTCCGCTCAAAGCGCGAGTGATCAAAAAGAACTCCATTATATTCGAGCTTTACTCCAGGAGAGAAGCCTATCACTACCTGCAATGGCGGCACGCCCTGTAATGTTCGAATGACGCCTTCCTTGCCCAGGTCATAGAATACGCGCTGCTCATTGGCATCAATAATTTGCACCCAGGAATCCGCTTCAAA
>JANOOA010000123.1:0-4457 GCA_031421115.1 Gammaproteobacteria bacterium
CTGGCGAGCTGGCAGAGCTGATGATGAATTCTGGTGCGCCCTTGCCACCTTTGCCAGTTTTGCTGGCATTTTTCAGTAGCCGCTTAACAGCATCTATTTGGCTTTTTTGTTCTTCGACAGCAATATCGTTATCGGGCGAACCATAACCCAATGATTCTAGCCGCTTGCGTACCAACTGTTCAGTTATTCTTTCGCTCGACATTTTCAATACCCGGTGCATATCTACGATATTCGTAGAGTATAAACGAAAACAATCTACGAATATCAGAGGATGTCTAAATCGCCTTCCGCAAAATCTGTCTTTGGTCGCCGCCTGCGTGAAGCACGGCTTCGTTCTGGCATCGCGCAAGATCGATTAGGGGTAATGATTGGATTGGACGAGGGATGTAGCAGTGCGCGAATGAGCAGATACGAAAATGGCGTGCATGAACCGCCTTTCCCTATCATTGAAAGCATTGCAGGTGTCTTGAAAGTACCTGTCGCTTATTTCTTTTGTGGAGACGATAGGCTTGCCGAAATCATACGCACCTACTCATCGGCGAGCGAAAAAGCACGTCAAGCCATGTTCGATTCCGCTATTGCTTTTGGTGGTAAATCAGCAAAATAACCGAGAATCCATCCAACTCCAACAGCATTTCCGCACTTGTCGGCGGACAATTAGTGTGCCTTGCTGGAGATCGCCAAAGTGCTGAACCGCTTGCAGCGGGATAGCTGAACCCGTACAGCGCCTTTTTACTACCGCTTCCTATCCCCCAGTTTTGCGGAACAGATTAAAATCCTCGCCAATATCGCCCAATGTTGCGTCGATCATCTGCATCCGCCCCTGCATCCAGCTCAACGATACATCGACAAGCGCGTCATGCTTAACGGTCAGCCGCTGATAAGCAAGCGTAGCGTGCGCTGTGCGCACGAAATTGGCGTGGCATGCCGATGATGAATGCGATGGATACGCGTGTTTCCCAGCGATGCGACTTGCATTGTCTTTGCAGGTATTTCGTGCGCACAGCGCACGCTACGCTTGCTTCCGCCTCCGTTCGCCCTGAGCCTGTCGCAGGGCTCTGGATGAATGACCGGTGGTTCGACAGGCTCACCACGAACGGGTAATTGATTTTGCGTAGCCCTCATTAAATATAAAGGCACCCGAACCACAGGGAACACAGCGCAAAAAACCCTGGCTCGCCGAAGTCGGCCTATAAACCCAGATTTTCCACAAAATCAGTGCCATTAGATTTCTGCCCACGGCTTTACTTTGGGGTGCTTTCCATAGCAGGTGCGGGTACTGCGACAGCAGCTTCTGGCGTCTTGCCTGCCGCAGCACTTGCGGCGAATTTGCCGAGCAATTCAACTTTTGCTTCGCTGCGCAAGCGCTTTATCTCGGTTTCAGCCAGATTTTCACGTTTTTGCGCCATAAGAAAGCGTTCAATAGCGGGCACAGCCTCAGCTTCAGCCAAGGGCTGGTCTCGCACATCCATTAAAACAGAAAGTGAAATATTGGCCAGTGTTTCCACCGCCATGACCTGGCCTTGCTGCATCTGTGAAAGACGCGCCAACATTTCAAAGGGTAACTGTTCAGCGGGTTTCACTACCACACCCGATTGCATTTTTACGTTCTTTGATTCCAGCCATCTCACCAATGTCTCAAGCGACATCGCGTCTTTCATTTTGACTTGAAGCTCTGCCATAGGCAGTGTCTTGTCGAGCAGAATTTCACGAATCTGATAAATACGGCGTTTGGCAAACAGCTCAGGGTGTTGGTTGTAATAATCGCTGATTTCCTGTTTGGTAGGCGGTGTACTATCGCGCTCTGTCACTTTCTTGATATACGCTTGCGCCAGCACCTGACGCTTGGCACGTTCCAATGCCTGCATTACCTGAGGATCACGATCAAGTTTTTCAGCAATTGCTTTTTGCGCAACAAGTTCCTGCTTGATGAGATTGTCGAGGGTTTTCTCTGTAACTTTATCCGTATTCTGAGCGGTCGCTGCCCCCAACAACCCCATCTCATAATTAAGCTGATGCACCGTAACTTCGGCATCATTAACTTTGGCAACGACCTGAGTATCTTTTGCTGAATCGGCATTATCACTGCAACCCATTATAAAAATGGGTAACAGCATACCCCACAGAGTTATTTTTTTATTGTACATTCCTTATTACCCTTATGTGTTTACGAGATTGCTAAAAGATCATTTTGCAGAAGCAATATTACCTTGGTGTCCTATAGTCGAAAGATTACCAAACCATGGCGCTCCGCTCAAGAGCGGGAATAGCAAAATTTTCCGGGTAGTACACTTCCATCAAATATAAGCCATAAGGCGGCGCGGTGACACCCCCCGCCGTGCGATCTCGCATGTCAAGTATTTTGCGCGCCCACACTGGCTCACGCTCACCGGCTCCGATAGCCATTAACACACCTGCAATATTGCGCACCATATGGTGCAAAAAACCGTTAGCGGCAATATCAAGAAAAATAAGGTCATCCTGTCGCGTAATATCAAGATGATAGAGTGTGCGGGTCGGTGTTTTAGCCTGGCACGCGAGCGCGCGGTAAGAGGTGAAGTCATGCTCGCCCACCAGATCGGATGCCGCCTGCGCCATACGTGTTTCATCGAACGCGCGGTAATCCCAGGATACGCGTCCTGCAAGAAAAGTGGGGCGTACTGGCCGGCTCAAAATAACATAACGGTAACGGCGGCGGCGGGCAGAAAACCGCGCATGAAAATCATCGCCCACTGGCTGCGCCCAGAGCATGCTGACATCTTTGGGCATATTGGCATTGGCGCCACATACCCAGGAACGTACAGCGCGTATCGCTTCAGTTTCAAAGTGTATTACCTGGCCACGCGCATGCACGCCCGCATCGGTACGACCCGCGCACATCACCTTAACGGGATGATTAGCCACTTTAGACAACGCTGCTTCGACACACCCTTGCACAGTGCGCCTGTTGTCCTGGCGTTGCCAGCCAGAAAAAGATGAACCATCATATT
This sequence comes from Gammaproteobacteria bacterium, assembly GCA_031421115.1. GTDB lineage: Bacteria > Pseudomonadota > Gammaproteobacteria > Ga007554. The sequence continues at coordinate 2,991 of JANOOA010000123.1, forward strand.
CAACGCCTAATGCAATGCGCATCTGTGCATTCCATTAAACTACAGAAGATGCAGAATCTGCACGCTTTGCCGGCCATCGCACCAGCGCATTCTCAACCAGTGAATATACGGCGGGCACCACCAGTAGCGTCAGCAAGGTTGAGCTGATCATGCCACCAATCACTGCAACTGCCAAGGGACCGTTAGTATCAGAACCCGCACCGAGGCCTAATGCGGCGGGCACCAGGGCGAGAATAATCGTCAGTGATGTCATCAATACCGGACGCATACGCACCGGACAGGCCTCCCTGAGCGCAGCATCCACTTCCTGATACGCATTTTCACCAGAATTCTGACCTGAGGTTCCAGTGGTTTTATAAGCATTGCGTAATTGATTGGTAAGATCAATTAGCAAAATTGAATTTTTCGCCACCAGGCCAATCAACAAAATCAAACCAATCATGGAATAAATATTCAGCGTGTGACCCAATAGCCACAATGCGGCAACTCCACCAATAATCGCTAACGGTTGTGCGATCATAATCATGAAAGGCTGGATAAATGAGTTGAACTGACTGGCAAGCACCATATAAACCAGCACCATAGCCAACCCAAAAGCAAATATTGCATACTCAATGGTTTTGCTGAATTGCTCGGCCTGCCCCGTAAACTTTATGGCATAACCTGCTGGCAGAATTTCTGCTGCCGCCTGTTGCACGCTCGTTACGGCATCCCCCAGTGGCACGGAGGGTGAACCTGCAAAATTCGCCGCATATTGCATATCATAACGGCTGATAATCGCGGGGCCGAGAATTTTCTTAAATTTTGCAACCACGTCCAGACGCACCATCTGACCTTCGCGTCCGCGCAAATAAATCTTGCTGAAATCCGAGAGCTGTTTAAATTCACCTTCTGCCCCCTTGAGGCGAATGTCATAACGCTCACCATCGCCAGGCATATCATTATAGCGGGCCACGTCTAACCCACCCGACATCACATTCACCGCCTGCGCAACCTCTCTGCTGTTCAGACCAAGTTCGGCCACACGCACTTTATCCAAAGTCATTTCAATTTGCGGCAAATCCAATTGCAAATCAACATCGAAGCGACCCAGCCCAGGTTGTTCAGAAAGTTTCTCTTTCAGTGCCGTCGACAATCGACCTACTTCTGTGAGACTTGGCCCGGTCACCACAAACTGCAATGGTTCGCCACGCATACCGCCAATCGGTGGCACCGAGGTTGCGAAAGCGCGCACCCCAGGAATCTGCCTCAACTCCTTGCGTACCGTAGCCACCAGGTCAGACTGCTTGATGCTACGCTGACCACGCGGCACCAAGCGCACAAAGGCTATCCCCTGATTGACTTGCCCCGCCTGACCTAGTCCCACCGCAGTAAAATAAGTAGCAATCTCTTTATGGCTACCGAGTACTGCCTCGATTTTCTCGAGACGACTGTTAGTGTATTCAATGTTTGAGCCCAACGGCGTTT
>JANOOA010000124.1:0-2932 GCA_031421115.1 Gammaproteobacteria bacterium
CTTTTATCGCAACCCGATGAACCCCGATGTCACCTCGCCGACGCCGCAGAAAGATAATATGGGCATGGATTACATACCGGTGTATGCCAGCAAGATGACAGATACAGGCAGCGTTGAAATTGACCCGCGCGTGGTGCAAAACCTGGGAGTGCGTACGGCGGTGGTGCAGCGCCAGTCATTCACCACCACCATTGATACGGTAGGTACGGTGGCGATCGATGAACGTGGCATCAGCTTCTTTAACCCAAAAATTAGTGGCTGGGTGGAGCGTGTTTATGTAAAAGCGCTGGGTGATGCGGTGCAGCGTGGCCAGTTACTGGCAGAAATTTATGCGCCAGAACTGGTCAGTGCCCAGGAAGAATTTCTGGTGGCGCTCCATGGGGTGAAGCGTTTTGCCGACTCTCCTCTATTGAGAGACAGCCAGTCTTTGCTCGACACCACGCGCGCACGACTACGGCTACTGGATATGTCGAGTGCCGACATCGAAGCGCTGGAGAAAAGTGGGAACGCGCGTCGTACCATCAAGCTGTATGCACCACATAATGGCATTGTCACAGAGTTAAATATGCGTGAGGGGGGCTATACTACACCCGACATGCGCCTCTATAGTCTTGCAGATCTGTCACGCGCCTGGGTTATTATGGAAATTTATACCAGCCAGATGGCGTTGGTAAAACCGGGCAATCCGGTAACACTGCGCACCGCCTCCATACCAGAACGTGAATGGCATGGGCGCATTGATTATCTTTATCCCACACTTAATCCACAAACCCGCACGGTGCAAGCGCGCCTGGTATTTGATAATCCCGGTAATGCGTTGCGCCCGGGCATGTTTGTAAATGCCAGCATTCAGTCTGCACTCAAGGCGCCGACACTCGCCGTGCCGCGCGAGGCACTATTACGCACCGGCACACGCGATGTGGTGATGGTGGCGCTGGGCGCGGGACGCTTCAAACCCGTGACAGTACGCACTGGTGCAGAGAACAGCGAGCTTGTTGAAATTCTGGACGGGCTGGAGGCTGGCCAACAGGTGGTGCTAAGTGGGCAATTCCTGCTGGATGCGGAGGCCAGCTTCAAGGGAGCCATGGATAGACTTGAAGGAAATAATAACGGAACGCCAGCGCAAGGTGATCATGCCGGACATCAGCAATGATTATCGCTGTCATCGACTGGTCTTTGCGTAATCGCTTTCTGGTGTTGCTCGCCACTCTCGCCCTCACACTGTGGGGCGTTTATGCCGTGCAGAAAACACCGGTGGATGCGATTCCTGATCTGTCTGATGTTCAGGTGATTATCAAGACCAGTTTCCCCGGTCAGGCACCGCAGGTGGTGGAAGATCAGGTCACTTATCCGCTCACCACGACGCTGCTGGCAGTCCCGGGCGCCACGACGGTGCGCGGCTATTCATTCTTCGGCGATTCGTTTATCTACGTGCTGTTCAAGGACGGCACCGACCCTTATTGGGCGCGCTCGCGGGTGTTGGAATATATTAATCAGGCACAATCGCGCTTGCCCCAAGGCATCACTCCCACACTGGGGCCGGATGCCACCGGCGTGGGGTGGGTGTATGAATACGCGCTGGTGGACCGCAGCAATCAACATGATTTATCGCAACTGCGTTCATTGCAGGACTGGTTTATTAAATTCGAATTGCAACGTCTGCCGGGTGTCGCAGAAGTTGCAACGGTGGGCGGCATGGTGAAACAGTACCAGGTCGAAGTTGATCCCCTCAAGCTGCTGACCTACGGCATAACCCTGCCCCAGGTGGAAGCCGCCATCAGGCGCGCCAACAGCGAGACGGGCGGTTCGGTAATCGAGATGGGCGGCGCCGAATACATGGTGCGCTCAAAAGGGTATCTGCGCTCTATCGCTGACCTGCGTCAGATACCCTTGAGCGTATCTGCCAGCGGCACACCCATACAACTGGCCGATATCGCCAATATTCAACTTGGCCCGGAGTTGCGGCGTGGCGTGGCGGAACTGGATGGGCAAGGTGAGGTAGTCGGCGGCATTGTAGTGATGCGTCACGGTAGCAACGCGCAAGAGACTATTGCGCGCATCAAGGAAAAGCTCGCCGCATTGAAAAGCGGACTCCCTGCCGGGGTGGAAATTATCGAAACCTATGACCGCTCGGCACTGATTAACCGCGCCGTCGCTAACCTTAAAGAAAAATTGCTGGAAGAATCACTGGTAGTGGCGCTGGTGTGCCTGGTGTTTCTGTTTCACCTGCGTTCGGCACTGGTGGCGATTATCAGCCTGCCCGTCGGCATTCTCACTGCTTTTGCTATCATGCATCAGCAAGGCATTAACGCCAATATCATGTCGCTGGGCGGTATTGCGATTGCGATTGGCGCGATGGTGGATGCAGCGATTGTCATGATCGAAAACATGCACAAACATCTGGAGAGAGCACGTGCGGCAGCCGCTTCTCAACTAGACTACCATCTAGATCACTGGGCGCCAGATTACTGGGCGATAACACGCACTGCCGCGCAGGAAGTCGGACCAGCCTTGTTCTTTTCGCTGCTGATTATCACCGTTTCATTTTTACCGGTGTTCACGCTGGAAGCCCAGGAAGGCCGCCTGTTCGCCCCGCTCGCCTACACCAAAACTTACGCGATGGCCGCTGCCGCAGGGCTGGCTGTGACGCTGGTGCCCGTGCTGATGGGGTATTTAATTCGTGGACGTATTCTGCCCGAACACAAAAATCCGCTGAATCGCCTGTTGATTGCACTCTATCAACCGTTGATCGACGCGGTGCTGCGCTTTCGTATACTCACGGTGATCATCGCACTGCTGTTGCTGGCAACCATTATCTATCCTTTGCAACGTATCGGATCAGAATTCATGCCCGCACTGGACGAAGGCGACCTGCTGTATATGCCCATCACCCTGCCTTCGATTTCCATCGGTGAAGCGGCGCGCATCCTGC
>JANOOA010000125.1:0-12310 GCA_031421115.1 Gammaproteobacteria bacterium
AGGCACTCGCCGCCGGGTAAAGGTGAGTCGTTGATCATGGCGACCTTGATGCCGTGTTCAGCCAGCTCGCGGGCGCAATCTTCGCCGCCCGGGCCACCACCAATGACCACCACATCATAGTCCCATTTGCCTTCGGGAATAGCGGGTCCAGTCGGCCCCATCCATTCATCGGGGTTTTCGATATGCTGCTTCAGGGTGTTGAGATACATCGCAACTTCGGCTCCGTTGGCGACACGGTGGTCGGCAGTGATGGTGAGCGGCATGCCCTGTGCGCCCATCGAAGAAATGGCCAGAATCGCCGCTGTGCCCGGGGTGGGAATGGCGTCAAAATAACTCACGCCCAGCATGCCCATGTTGGATACCATGAAGGTCGGATTGGCGTATTCTTCGGGCTTGAGACGACGCACGCGCGCACGCGTTACCAGATCTTTCCACGATACATCCAGATCTTCCAGGCTGCGCGTTTCGCAATGACGCAGCACCGGCACCACCAGTCCGCCGCCATCGGCAGACACGGCCATGCCGATGTCCACCACATTGCGTTCCACCAGTTTGTCTACTGGCTGGTAAGCCCAGTTGAGCGTGGGGTGTTTCTTCATTGACAGGGCGCAGGCCTTGGCGATGCTGACGGTGAGCGACACGCCTTTTTTCTTCGATGTCTTGATTAAGGCATCGGGTTTGGCATTAACTGTCACATGGAACGTCGGCATGGTCAGCGAAGCTGTCATGGAGTGGCTGACCGCACGCTCCATGGCATTCATGGCGCGACCGTGGCCGGGCACCTGAATTTCGGACATGGCATGTGCGGCGGGTTGACGCGCAATCTCAGTAGGCCGTTCGATGGGTTGCGCATTTAATACATCGTGACTAACGATAACGCTCATGGGGCCGCTGCCGCGCAGGTTATTGAGATTAACGTGCAACGCGCCTGCCAGTTTACGCGCATAGGGCGTGGCGTGCTTGTTGTCGGGGCGCGGCGCGGGGGCTGCGCCTGTGTCGGGTTTTGGGTGGTGTGTGGCAGGCGTTGTTTGGATTGCAGCGCCGTGCGCCATCGCCGCCGCAGGTTTTGCGCTGCTTTGGGCTGCGGCGCTGGTCTGGGTCAGGGCGGTAACGACCTGTTCGGATTTTTCTACCAGATACGCGAGTGCGCCGCCCACCGGCACAACGCTGTCCACAGCCGCCATTGGGCCGGACAGATAGCCGTCGCGGAACACCTCGACATCCATAATTGCTTTGTCGGTTTCAACTTGCGCCACGATGTCGCCGCGCTCGATTTTATCACCGGGATTTTTGCTCCAGCTTACCATCACACCTTCGGTCATGGTGTCGGAAAGCTGGGGCATCTTGATGGTGTGAAGTGCGCCCGCGGGTTCGGCAGATTGAGTCATTGATGGCGCAGGTGCTGCGGCCGCGTGCGGTGTAGCCATCGGTGCGTGCGGCGTCGGCGCGATGGCGCCGCTTACAACGCCTGCAGCAGTGCCACTCACTACATCTGCGGCGCTGGCAACGATATACGCCATGGCATCGCCTACTGGCACGATGCTATCCGCTGCGATCATTGGGCCTGACAAATAACCATCGCGAAATACCTCCACGTCCATAATGGCCTTGTCGGTTTCAACCGTGGCAACAATGTCGCCACGGTTGATCTGGTCGCCAATCTTTTTTTCCCAGCTTACGATCACACCTTCGGTCATGGTGTCGGAAAGCTGGGGCATTTTTACTGCATAGGGTTCAGCCATTATGATTTTCCAAACATCTTTAACACCGCTTGCACAAGATCTTTCGAGTTAGGCACGGCGGCTTTTTCCAGAGTGTGATTGTAGGGGATCGGCACGTTCTTCGCAGAGACGCGCACCGGTGCCGCATCCAGTTCAAAGAAACATTCTTCGTTGATAATTGCCATCACTTCCGAACCAACACCGACAGCCGCTTCCGCTTCTTCAGCAATCAAGGCGCGGTGGGTTTTGCTCACAGAGGCTTTGATGCCAGCACGATCCAGCGGGCTCAGCGAAAACAAATCTATCACTTCGCAATCAATGCCATGATGCGTGGCCAGAAACTCCGCAGCCTGCAAGCACCAATGCACGGAAATGTTATAACCAAACAGGGTAATGTCACGACCCGCACGCGCAACTTCGGAGCCTTCCAGCGGATGGAAGTATTCGCCGTCTGGCACCTCACCTTTCATGTTGTACATCAGTTCGTGTTCGTAGATGAACACGGGGTCATTGCAACGCACCGCTGATTTCAGCAAGCCATACGCCTGCCGCGCATTGGACGGCGTGACCACGCGTAAACCCGCCACACCCATGAATACTTTTTCCATGCGTGCCGAGTGCTGCGCACCCAGCTGGTGTGCAGTGCCGCCGGGTGAACGAATCACCACCGGCGCCGTGAGCTGACCGCCCGACATGTAACGCACTTTGGCGGCGGAATTGAAGATTTGATCCATCGCCAGCCAGGCAAAGTTTACCGACATCAACTCAATGATGGGGCGCACGCCAATGAAAGACGCACCAATACCTAAACCAGTAAAGCCGTTTTCGGAAATGGGCGTATCCATAATGCGTTCCGGGCCGTATTTTTCGTATAAGCCTTTAGTGGCTTTGTACGTGCCACCGGCGACGCCCACGTCTTCGCCCATCACAATCACCAGTGGATCGCGCGCCAACTCTTCATCGTGCGCACGCTGCAATGCTTCCCAATACATAATCATGGCCATTAACGTGCCCCCCTATTGAAATCAGGGGTCATGTCAGGACGCACATAAGGATCGTTTTCTGCCAGTACATATTTTTCCAGTTCAGTGACCACAGGCTCAGGGGACTCTTCAGCAAATTTAATGATCTGGTTTTCGATCTGGTCGAGAATCTCGGTATCCATGGCTTTGTAATCGTCCAGCGTAATTGCACCAGCTTCAATCAAGCGGTCGCGCAATATGATAATCGGATCGCGTTTGCTCCACATGCGCTCTTCATCCTTGCCACGGTAGGCGTTGGAGTCGGACATCGAATGGCCGCGATAACGGTAGGTCATCAGCTCCAGAAAGTATGGCCCCTTGCCGGAGCGTACATGATCCACGGCTATTTTGGCGGCGTCATAGACGATTTCTATATCCTGGCCATCCACCTGCGCTGCGGGAATGCCATAACCGCTGACGCGCTTGTATTGATCAACCACTGCCGTTGAACGGTCGATGCGTGTGCCGATGCCGTACAGATTATTTTCGCAGACGAACAACACCGGCAAATTCCACAGCTTGGCCATGTTCATGGTCTCGTGGAAGGTGCCCTGGTTGTTGGCGGCGTCGCCGAGGAAGCAGATGGAAATCGCATCCGAGCCTTTCATCTTCAGGCCTTTGGCAATACCGGCGGCGAGTGGAAACGGGCCACCTACCAAAGCGTAACCGCCCATCATATGATGCTCCACATCAAAAATGTGCATCGAACCGCCGCGTCCCTTGCTGGTGCCGGTTTCTTTGCCATACAGCTCGGCCATGATGGCCTTGGGGTCGGCACCACATTTGATTGCGTGGATATGATCACGGTAACCCGTGATAACATAGTCATGTCCGGGACGTGCGGCTTCCATGACGCCTTGTGCGCAGGCTTCCTGGCCTGGGTAAAGGTGGAGAAATCCACCGATCTTGCGCTCCACGTAAGCTTCATAGCAGCGCTCTTCAAAGCGCCGCGCAAACAGCATTTCGCGCAACACCCGTTTTTTGTCGGCGGGTTTCATGGGACTCATTTGTGTCGTACCTGAAAAATAAAATAAATAAAGCTGAACATCCTGGACAGTGTGTAAAACAAAGCCAGGCGCATGCAATACGCGGTTTTTGAAAGAAAAGGCCATGTTACAGTGGCGCTTTTCAATCCAAAAAACACCTTATGGCGGTTTCTCGGACGCCCCAAACCGAATATGATCTGTTTTTTAGAGAAATAGGTCAAGGTAAACCATACTTTTTCCATACTTTATCAGGGGTAATCAGGTGATGAAACTTAAGGTAAAACAATATTCAACCCTCCCCAAAGCGGTAATTATGGACACCCAGGCGCATATAATCGTCATTTTGCCGGAAACCGCCGCAGGCATCAACTGGCCCGATGCCAATAGCGCATGGCCCTATGCAGACCTGCTCAAACAGCGCTGGAGCCAGCAAAAAGACCAGGATGACCTGACGCCGCTGACCACTGATTTACCCAATGTAACGGGTAGCCATGTGACGCTGGTGGGTGTAAAGCCGGACATTGCGGCTTTTGCTCTGCTCACGCTGGCGCGCAAGTTGTGCGGCACCCAGTGGGGTTATAACCCTTCAGAAATTATGTTACTGCTGCCGGGACTGGATGAGGTTTTGGCAGCCAGGGTTACCGAAGCTGTGGTGGCTGCCCTGCTGGCCGGGGGTTTTGCCATGCCCAGCTTCAAGAGCAAGCCGCCCAAGCCCAAGCGGCTGACGACGCTGCATGTGCATGGTGTTGCCGATGTGGATCTGGCGCGCACCTTTGCCGAAGCCGAAGGCAACAATCTGGCGCGCTATCTTACTAATCTGCCGCCCAATGAACTGACGCCGGCCATGTATCGCCAGCGTATCACCGAGCTGGCGGAGCAAAATGGCTGGAACATGCATTTTTTTGACAGCAAGGCGTTACGGCTGCAAAAAGCCGGGGCGTTTCTTGCAGTGGCGCAGGGCAGTGCGGATGATGATGCAGGCATCGTGCAACTATGTTATCACCCGCCGAAAACACCCGACGTGCATGGACGCACAAGTGTCGCCAAAGGCAGGATGCCGGAAGCGACCACTACTGCTAAAACACCCACCAAACAGCGCCTCAGCCTGGTCGGCAAGGGTATTTGCTACGATACCGGCGGTAACAATCTCAAGCCGCCCAAGAGCATGTTCGGTATGCACGAAGATATGGAAGGCAGTGCGGTGGCGTTAGGCACGCTGCTGGCGCTGACGCGTCTTAAAGTGAATTTTTCCGTACACTGCTGGCTGGCGCTGGCGCAAAATCACATAGGCCCCAAAGCCTATAAACAGAATGATGTAGTCACGGCCAGCAACGGCGTGACCATTGAGATTGTGCATACCGATGCCGAAGGTCGCATGGTGCTTGCGGATGCTCTGGCGATGGCCAGCGCCGAGCGCCCCGATCTGATTATTGATTACGCAACGCTGACCGGCACTTGTGTGTATGCGCTGGGCACGCGCTACAGCGGAGCCTTTACTAATCGTGACGAACTGATGTTTGACATCATCGGCGCGGGACGCGACAGCGGCGAACGCGTCTGGCCGTTTCCCACCGACAGCGATTACGATAAAGAGCTGGAAAGCGACATCGCCGATGTCAAACAATGTGTACTGGCCGGTGAAGCCGACCACATTCTTGCCGCGCGTTTCCTGAGTCGTTTTGTGCGTGAAGACGTGCCATGGGTGCACATTGACCTTGCCGCCGGAAATCATAAAGGCGGCCTGGCGCATATTCCCACTGACATTAGCGGCTTTGGTGTGCGCTTTACGTTGAATCTGGTGCTGGATAAGGGTGTGATGGACAGGCAGAAATAATGCATCGTGATACTATTCATACGGGTTTGCTGAAAAAATAGGGGGGATGATGAAAATCAGGCAGGGTTTGATAGCGCTGGTGCTTGGCGCAGGTGTTGCGGTATCTGCGTATGCCGAAGAAAGTCCATGGTATATCGGCATCATTGGTGGTGCGATGTTGCTCAAGGAAAATATGGATGTGGGTGGCGGTGTGCTGGCATCCCCGGAAGTTGCAACCAACATCGGTGTGATGGGCGGTTATCTGTGGAGCGTCACCCGCATGGGTTCTCTGGCAGTGGAAGGCGAGTTCACTGATACCGCCTCGCGAGGTAATTATTCACTGCAAGGCGTTGATGGCACCGTTGCTGTGCAAACGCTGGCGCTGTACGGTGTCTATCGCAGTCCCGGTGCGTTTTATATCAAAGCCAAAGCGGGCGCGCTTAACGAAAAACTCAGTATCGCTCGTGCTCATGTCTCAGTCGTCAACGCGTCAGATATTCGCGCTGCCGTGGGTCTGGGTGGTGGCTTTAATTTTGGTGTGAATCCTGGCGGCAGCAGTCTTGAAATTGAATATACGCTCATTGAGGAAAACGTGAGCTTTGTGAGTGCTTCCTATCGTTTCTAAATACTATAGAAACATGACGCAGGGTCTGATCATGCTGCTGGTGGTGCTGCTCGCAGCATGCAGTACAGATCATCCAAAGCTGCTGCGCTTGTCACCTGATGCTGTGGTGCTGGCGTTTGGTGATAGCCTGACTTATGGGACAGGCGCGGAAGAAAAAGACAGTTATCCAGTGGTGTTGCAGAGTCTTATTGCGCGCAAGGTGGTGAGGGCAGGTGTACCGGGTGAAGTGACGGCGGATGGTCTGGTGCGCTTGTCTGCAGCGCTGGATGAGTATGCACCGAAGTTGCTGATATTGTGTCATGGCGGCAATGATTTGCTGCGTAACCTAGGAGAGCAGCAGGCGGCTGCGAATATTCGCGCCATGATTACTCTGGCCAAGGGGAAGGGTGTGGATGTGGTGCTGGTGGGAGTGCCCAAGGCCGGATTGTTATTGTCGTCCGCAGAATTTTATCAAAAAATCGCGCAGGAATTTGCTATTCCATATGAGGCTGCAGCGCTCAGCGAAATTCTTGCCAGTCGAACACTTAAGGCAGATACCGTGCATCCGAATGCGCAAGGTTATCGAAAGCTGGCAGAAGCGCTGGCGAGTCTGTTGCAGGAAAGCGGTGCGATTTAACCTGTGGTTGAATCGCCTTATACTTTACAATACACCCTATGACCACATTATCACGCCATGTCACCCTTGTTGTTCCTGGATTGTTCGGCCCTCCCGGTTTGCGCGCCGCCGATTTTTCCATGCTGAATTGCGCGGCGCTGGAGTTGTTGTTATCACGCGCGGTGCTTGAGGCGATACCGCCTAAAGGACTGGAGGCCACCCTGTTTAATTTAATGGGCGTGCCGTGTGATCCCGCCCAGGATTTGCCGATTGCGGCGGTAGCGCGATTGGCCGAAGGGGATGAGCGCTCCGGCGGTCGTTCCTGTGCATCCCTGCACCCACGACACTTGGACATCCTGTCCGGCGATTGGTGGATACGTGCTGACCCGGTGCATTTGCGTGCGGATCAGTCACGATTGGTGTTGATGGACAGCACGACGTTGTCCATCACCCGTGCAGAAGCGGATGCCCTGGTGGCGCAGTTCAACGCATTTTTTGCTGACGATGGTTGGCATCTCGAAGCACCTCATCCCGAACGCTGGTATTTAAAATTGCCATACGATCCGCGCATGCGTACTTATGATCTTACAGAAGTTTTAGGGCGACACATTGATGGCTTTTTGCCGAGCGGTGCACAGGGTAAGCGCTGGCATACCGTGCTCAATGAAATTCAAATGCTGTTTCATTCCAGCCCCGTCAACCAGGCGCGTGAAATGCGCCGCGCCGCGCCGATTAACAGTGTATGGTTGTGGGGCGGTGGGTGTTTGCCAACGGTCACGCCATTACTCAGCACAGCGACTGCATGGAGTGCTGTGCTGAGTAATGAGCCAGTGGCAAACGGGTTAGCCCGTCTGGCGGGCATTGCTCATGCGCGTGTGCCGGAATCCCTGCACGCATGGCTAGACACTCCCGCAGGTGCGCATCTAGTAGTGCTGGATGATGGCTATCGTGATGCCTTGTATGGTGATGCGAGTGCGTGGGGCTCGGCAATGGAACGTATGGCTGACCAGTGGTTCACACCGTTAGTCGCGGCATTAAAACAGCGTCAACTGGACAGCGTATCAATCTGCGCCACCGATGGGCGGATGTTTCGCATTACCCCCGCCTTGTTGCGGCGTTTCTGGAAAAAACGACATTCTCTGGAGGCCTTGCGTGACAGCTAAACTTATTGTAAGACGTGGTTGCGAAAACACAACCGCCGCGCTATTGGCAGATCTGCATCCGGTATTGCAACGAGTCTATGCGGCACGCAATGTAATATCGGCGCACGAACTGGAGCGTTCGCTGGAACACCTGCCGCCAGCATCAAAACTGCGTGGTATCGACGCTGCTGTTGAAGTGCTCTATACCGCGCTACGCCATGACCAGCGTATCGTGATCGTCGCGGATTATGATGCGGACGGCGCCACCAGTTGTGCCGTGGCGGTGCGTGCATTGCGCATGATGGGTGCTAAAGACGTGCGCTTTGTCGTGCCCGACCGCTTCAAGTTTGGTTATGGATTAACTCCCGAAATTGTTGAGGTCGCCAGCGGCCATCAACCCGATCTACTCATTACCGTAGATAACGGTATTTCCAGCATTGAAGGTGTTGCCGCTGCCAAACAGCGCGGCATGCAGGTATTAATTACCGATCATCACCTGCCTGGCGCGGTGCTTCCCGCCGCAGATGCTATCGTTAATCCTAACCAGCCCGGTGATGAATTTCCCAGTAAAGCACTGGCCGGTGTCGGCGTGATTTTTTATGTGATGCTGGCATTGCGTGCAAAGTTACGTGAGCTAGGCTGGTTTGGCCGCTCCCGGCATCCTGCCTCCCGCGACACTGGTGCATCCATGCACGGCGAAAGCAACGGGTTGCCCGTGCCCAATCTGGCGCAATTACTTGATCTGGTTGCTTTGGGGACGGTGGCGGATGTCGTGCCGCTGGATCACGTCAATCGTATTTTAGTATCGCAGGGCCTGGCACGGATTCGCAGTGGTGCATGTTGCGTCGGCATTCGCGCCTTGCTGGAAGTGGCGGGCAGGCCGCAACAACGTATCGCTGCCAGTGATCTGGGTTTCACGGTAGGGCCGCGCTTGAATGCCGCCGGGCGTTTGGATGACATGGCGCTGGGCATCGCCTGTTTGCTCACTGATGATTTATCACAGGCGCGGAATATTGCCGCGCAACTTGATCAGTTAAATCGGGAGCGCCGCAGCATCGAAGGCGATATGCAGGCGCAGGCGCTGGCCGCGCTTGAAAAATTTTCTGGGTCTAATATGGAATCAGGCACTGGCGCGCCCATGCCGCATGGCCTGTGTCTGTTTGATGAGGCATGGCATCAAGGCGTCATCGGCATTCTTGCATCGCGCATTAAAGACCGTTGGCATCGTCCCGTGATCGCCTTTGCGGCCGCATCGGAAACGGAAATGAAAGGTTCAGCGCGTTCAATTAATGGTGTACATATTCGTGACGTACTCGACACCATCGCCGCACGTTACCCTGGCTTACTGGTGAAGTTTGGCGGCCATGCCATGGCGGCGGGGTTGACGTTGAAGCGCGAACACTTCAGCGTATTCAGCACAGCGTTTGATGAAGAAGTGCGTCGCTTATTGGGTGACGAAGCGTTGCGTGGCATTGTCTTGAGTGATGGTGAGTTAGCGCCGACTGATATCAGCATGGAACTGGCTGAAGCGTTACGTAATGGTGGCCCGTGGGGGCAGGCATTTGCCGAGCCAGTGTTTGATGGCCAGTTCCAGATCGTCAATCAGCGTGTGGTCGGTGAAAAACATTTGAAAATGTCGTTGCGACCTTTGCAGAACGGGGCTGGGTGTGCCCCTGTGTTTGACGCGATCGCGTTCAATGTTCAGGCGTGTTCCGCACTACAGGCCGCTTCCGGCATCCTGCCTCTCGCGACACTTGCAGAACCCTTCGCTGGCGCTCTTCCCTGTGCGGCGGAAGCTACGAGTGTGCATATCGCGTATAAATTAGATGTTAATGAATACAAAGGTCAGCGTAGCGTACAATTGATTGTTGAGCATATTGCCTAAGGAGATTTACTTATGTTCATCGGTGTTCCAAAAGAAATCAAAGACGACGAAAACCGTGTTGGCATGACGCCCGGTGCAGTGCAAGCGCTGGTCGGTCGTGGTCATCGGGTACTGGTACAGAATGGCGCGGGATCAGGTAGCGGCATCGCCGATGCTGAATATCACGCGGCGGGAGCAACACTGGTGCCGGACGCAGCTTTGGTGTGGTCTGCCGAAATGGTGGTTAAAGTAAAAGAACCGGTGGCTTCCGAATATAATTTTCTACGTCCCGATTTGCTGCTGTTTACCTATTTGCATCTTGCCGCAAACAAGCCGCTCACGGAGTGCTTGCTTTCCTCTGGCGTCACGGCGATTGCGTATGAAACGGTTACGGGTGTGCAGAGCCACTTACCATTGCTCGCACCCATGAGTGAAGTGGCAGGGCGTATGGCAACCCAAGTGGGCGCGACCTGTTTAGAGCAGCATCGGGGCGGACGTGGTGTATTGTTGGGTGGCGTACCGGGTGTAGCGCCCGGCCAGGTCACCATTTTGGGTGGTGGTATTGTGGGGCTGAATGCCGCCAAGATTGCATTGGGTATGGGTGCGCTAGTCACCATTCTGGATACGCGTCACGAGCGTTTGCAATATCTGGATGATATTTTTGCCGGACGCTTGCAGACTCGCGCCAGCAACCAAGCCAATATTGAAGAGGCAGTATTACATGCTGATCTGGTCATTGGCGCAGTGCTGATTGCCGGGCGCCGCGCACCGTGGCTGGTGACGCGTGACATGCTGCCGCGCATGCGGCCGGGCAGTGTGATTGTTGATGTTGCAGTTGATCAAGGCGGTTGTGTTGAAACGAGTCGTGCTACCACGCATCACAACCCCACTTATGTAGTAGATAATATAGTGCATTATTGCGTTGCCAACATGCCGGGCGCCGTACCGCGCACCAGCACCTTCGCGCTGGTGAATCAGACCTTGCCCTACATTCTTGATTTGGCCGGCCAAGGTTTGCAAGCGTTACGTGTTAGCCCATCATTGCAGAATGGCCTGAATACACATCAAGGCAAGCTGACGTATCGTGCGGTGGCGGAGAGTTTGGGTCTTCCCTATACGGATGTTGCGAGCGTGCTGTGAGTTTGCGATGAATTACAGTGTACAGTGTCATCCCGAACGAAGGGATATTGGTCTTGGTCGACAATTCACGATAAAATGCCCATTGAGCACTTACTAAAAGAAGGTTACTTATGAGCTGGTTTGGAAAATTAATCCCTTCAAAAATCCGGACGGATGCGCGCCAGAAAAAGTCGATCCCAGAAGGTTTGTGGGCAAAGTGTACCGCCTGCAGTGCGGTGCTATACCGCGCCGAGGTGGAGCGTAATCTGGAGGTGTGTCCGAAATGTGCTTATCACATGCGTATCGGCGCACGTAAGCGGCTGAATGGTTTTCTTGATCCTGAACCACGCAACGAAATTGCAAAAGAGTTGACACCGGTTGATATTCTCAAGTTTCGTGACATCAAAAAATACCGTGACCGATTGTCCCTGGCCACCAAAGAAACGGGCGAAAAAGATGCGCTGATTGTAATGCAAGGCAAGGTCAACGGCCTGCCTTTGGTAGCCTGTGCATTTGAGTTTGGTTTCATGGGCGGCTCCATGGGCGCGGTGGTGGGTGAGCGTTTTGTGCGTGGTGTGAACACTGCTCTCGAACATAACATCCCGCTGATCTGTTTTTCGGCCAGTGGTGGTGCGCGCATGCAGGAAGCGTTATTTTCGCTGATGCAAATGGCTAAGACCAGCGCCGCGCTGGCACGTTTAAGCAAGCAGGGCACGCCGTATATTTCGGTGATGACGGACCCCACCATGGGTGGTGTATCCGCGAGCTTTGCCATGCTCGGCGATCTGAATATTGCTGAACCCAATGCGCTGATCGGCTTTGCCGGCCCACGCGTCATTGAGCAGACAGTGCGCCAGACGTTGCCCGAAGGTTTCCAGCGCAGTGAATTTCTACTGCAACATGGTGCTATTGACTTAATTATTGACCGCCGTGAAATGCGTGATCGCATTGCTTCGATATTGGCGATATTGACGCATCAGGAATTAAATTCCCCTTTTCCAAAGGGGGAAATTAATAACGTATAATTTCTCCCCCTTTGAAAGAGGGGGACTAGGGGGATTTGTCCATGCGTTTTAATACCCTTGGCGAGTGGTTAAGCTGGCAGGAAACACTGCATCCTTCTGCCATTGATCTGGGGTTGGAACGCATTCGCCCCGTGTTGCTGCGCATGGGGTTGCAGTCGCCGCCCTGCGTCGTTATCACCGTAGGCGGTACCAATGGCAAGGGATCGAGCGTGGCAATGCTTGATGCTATATTACGTGCGGCAGGTTATCGTGTCGGCGCATACACCTCACCGCATTTGTTACGCTACAACGAGCGTATTTGTCTGCATGGTACGCCAGTAGATGATGCCACCTTATGCGCCGCCTTTGAGTGCATTGATCAAGCGCGTCAGGATACCTCACTCACGTATTTTGAATTT
>JANOOA010000126.1:0-2819 GCA_031421115.1 Gammaproteobacteria bacterium
ACCCATGATCAGCGGCAGCACGTAATAGGGGTCGCGGGTTGAAAGATCCTGCAACCACAAAATGAACGGCGCCTGACGCAACTCCACGCTTTCCAGCAACACCCAGTATAAAGCAATGAACACCGGAATCTGCACCAGCACTGGCAGACAGCCGCCCACCGGATTAACTTTTTCCTTCTTGTACAACTCCATCATCGCCTGACTAAACTTCTGGCGGTCATCGCCATAGCGTTCTTTCAGTGCTGTCATCTTGGGTTGCAGACGACGCATGTTCGCCATGGAACGGTAGCTGGTTTCAGAGAGCTTGAAAAATACCAGCTTGATCGTCAAGGTCAGCAGCACAATCGCCCAGCCCCAATTATTCACTGCTTTATGAAACCATTCCAGCAACCAGAACAGCGGCTTTGAGATAATTGTCAACGGGCCATAATCAACGGTCAGCTCCAGGCCGGGGGCGATTTTTTCCAGTGCATCCTGCAGCTTGGGGCCAACATACAGGCGACTACTAAACGTGCTGCTCTGACCGGGGGCGATAGCGACTTCCGGCGAGGCCATGCCCAGCACGTAATGCTTGTCATCCAGTGCCTTACTATAATAATGATTATTTTCGTCGGCCTTGGGTATCCAGGCGCTGACAAAATAATGCTGAATCATCGCCGCCCAACCGCCACCAAAATCGCGGCTGAGATTTTCTTCTTTCATATTATCAAATGTGATTTTTTCGTATTTCTTGGCTTCGCTGTAAATCACGCCGCCCGTGTAGGTATAAATCAGTGCCAGGCCGCCATCGGACGAATCACGGCGCTGCAACTGGCGGTATTGCCGACCCTTCCACTCCGTGGCGGAAGTATTATTGACCGTATGCTCCACGTCTACCACGTAACTACCCCGGCGAAAGGTGTAGACCTTGGTCACCATCACGCCATCGGGGCTGGCCCAGAGCAGCGGTACCTTGATTTCATCGGCAGCTTTATCTGCACCCGCGGCACCCAACGTATATTCGGCTTTTTCCACCGAAAATTGCGCATGATGATCGGGTGCGGGGCGGTTGGCGAGCAGACCCGACTGGGCGACAAACAATGTAGAGGGCGCATCATCCAGCAAGCGCACTGGCTTTCCCGGTTCGGTTACTTTGACAGGATACGCACTGAGATCAGCCTGGCGCATATCACCGCCGTTGGTGTCGATAATGACATCCAGCACGTCGGTTTTTACATGGACACGCTGGCCTGAAACGAAACTGGCTTTTTCAAGCACCGGCGCAACGCCGGGCACGGCACCTGCCGTCGCAGGTGTTGCCGTCGCGCTGGCGGCAGGCTCCGCAGGCGTTTGAGCTATGCCGCTTTGCGCCTGTTGGGGAGCCGGGGCTGTCACCGCCGTGGGCGGCACAGCCTGCTCCTCTTGCCATGCTTGCCAGAGGAATATGATCACTACGGACAATGCCGCAAAAATAAGAATTCTGTAATTATCCATCAGGTAGTTTATCCGCTTTCTTTTCAGATACAGGGTCAGGTACGAGGTCGATGCCACCGGGATGCCAGGGATGGCAGCGCGCGAGTCGGCGCGCTGCCATCCAGCTACCGGTGATTACACCATGATTTTTTATTGCTGTTTCGGCATAACATGAACAACTGGGATAAAATCGGCAGTTATTGCCCAAAAACGGGCTGATCAAGCCGCGATAAATGCGTATTGCCAAAGTCAGGGCTTTTTTTATCGTTCCCGCTTCCATCGCTCCATCCACCGCGCCAGCGCATCCCAATGTTTGTCGAGAACGGCGCGCAACGCCGGGGCGGGTAATTCCCCCAAGCCTGCGCGACTCATTATCACCACATCCAGGCCACTCAAACGGCTCTGGCACAGCCTGAAACTTTCGCGGGTCATACGTTTAACCCGATTACGATCAACGGCGTGTTTAATACTTTTTTTGGATATGACCAGCCCAAGACGCGGCAAATCACCGCCATTTCTTCTGGCGCGCAACGTCACGCCGCCATTGGATGACTGGTAACCGCCGCCTGGTGGTGCGGGCGCGGCGCCAGGCACGCGGCGCTGCCCGGTCGCATTAAACACCTGCTCATACTCATAAGGCTTGAGCAGGCGGTGATGCACGGTAAAGCACCGCCGCGCCGGACGCGCCGCGCCCGCAATGCCCGTGTCGGCAACACCGTCCCGATCATGATCGCACTGATCAGCAGGGAATAAATTCGGAGCAGAGTGCAAAGTCATGGAGCGCCTGCCGATCCAGATTCAGATGCGGCGCAAGCTCAGATTCAGGCGGACAGACGTGTCCGGCCTTTGGCACGGCGACGCTTGATTACCAGGCGTCCACCCGGGGTTTTCATGCGGGCACGAAAGCCGTGGGTACGCTTGCACTTGATTACGCTGGGTTGAAATGTTCTTTTCATGGCTAGTCCAAATAAGTGTCAAAATAAGGGTGTGGCTGTCACACAAAAGCCCGTCAGGATACCTATTTTCAGGGGGGGCTGTCAATAAAAACCGGATGATTTGCTACGTCGGGTGGTTTTGTGGAGTAATATCAGGCCACTGATGCGGGAGGGGCGCAACGAAACACCGATTAACGGGCGGTTGCGCTATCGCGATCAATCCATGTTAAATTTAATTTAATATAGTTCAATTATTTATACTATAGGTCACCTCTAACTAAATTCAACAACCGTCATTCCCGGGAAGGCGGGAATGACGAATTTTTAGAGGTGCCCTATAAGCATTAGAAACATGCAAGGGACATACATGGCCGCCTACGCCATTGGCGACATACACGGCTGTTTTGATGAGCTGCTGAAGCTGCTGACCCA
>JANOOA010000127.1:0-17972 GCA_031421115.1 Gammaproteobacteria bacterium
CGCATTCACTCCGGCGCGCGTGCCCGCAACGGTGCCATTAATGCCCTCGGGCGCCAGCAGCAGGGTGCCCTTGAGTTCATGCGCAACACAAAAATCGAGCAAGCGGATTTGCAGTTCGCGACAGTCGGGCAGCCTGACAAATTTGTATAGCGCGATAACAATGATATTTATCATGGGTTCAATGGGTTGGCATAATTTTTGGATTTTTATTTTACTATAAAATGGCAGAGAAGGGTAACTTTCCCTGCCATGCGCCGCACAGGGAAGAGCGTAAGCGAAGGGTTCTGCAAGTGTCGTGGGAGGCAGGTCGAAAAAATGCTCCTGCATTTTCGACACTTCCGCCATCCATGGCGGTCGGATGCCGGGAACCGCCGCCGAATCATCCATTCTCATCTTCTGCCAGAAATGACATGAACAGATGCCGAATCTCATCCAGTGAATCAGCAATCGTATAGGGCAATATTTTGGCAAAACTGTCCAGAAGAACCACGGCGTTGACGGCGGCGTCTTGCTGGCTGGCCGCACGTAACCGCGCAGCCAATGCAGTATTGACAATCTGGAGATTGCGGTAGATTTTCACCAGCCCTTCCATATCAAGGTCTGCTTCGCCGCCCTGTTTGCGTATAAAATATTGTGCCAACAAGTACATCGAACTGGCGCGGTAGATGGTTTCGGCCTCACTTGCGAAAGGCAGATGAAAACGTGCCATGGGTTTGAAAAAGCCGGTGTGAGGACAGCCGCTGGTAGCGACGATCAAGCCCAGCAGAGAGCTGATTCCGGCTTGCGCAGTGGTATCTTTGGAAACGGTGCGTTCGGGAGTGGTGACCTCCAGGCGCACTTTTTCATAAGACACCAGGTCGCCGCATTCTTCCATCAATTTGATGATATTGATAGCCACCGGACAATAGGGTGAGTTCAATGGATCCAGCGGACAGTTGGGACATTGATGGAATTCCAGCGCCGCCCAGTCGGGGTGATGATCTGTAGAATCGCCTATCTGGTTCAGCGTGGATGGCTCGAGTCTGATGTCAAAATCCAGGTGGTTGCCATTTGGGAGCAAAAAATGGTATTTAATATTCAGCGGAGGTTTATTCAAGGCGCACCTGTTCCATTCCCAATATTTCGGTGACGCTCAAGTGATGGTCTCGTAAAAAATCAAAAGGCTTTTGTGACTTTTTACAGTGCATCAAGTATCTCCTTCTCCCAAAATTATCGAGCCATCTTCCCCCCGGTTTACTCTGACCAGGTCGGGATATTCAGCCTCCAGTTTTTGCAAAGCGGTCTTTTGTCGATTGAGTTCTTGTTTCTGGGCGCGCACCTGATCTGCAAGACGGCGGTTTTCCACCAGAACAGCGCGATGTTCCAGGGCATGGCGTACACCAAGCGTTAAATCCGCATCATGCCACGGTTTGTTGATGAAACGAAAAATTTCGGCGGCGTTGACAGCCCCTATCAGTCCTTCCAGATCAGCATGGCCGCTGATGATGATGCGCATAGCATCAGGTTGCAATTGTTTCACTTCAGACAAGAGCCTGATGCCATCCATTTCAGGCATTCGATAGTCCGATATCACCAAGTCAAAATTAGCTGTTTGAGCGCGGCGCAAAGCCTCGTGGGGACGGAAAAATAGTTCCGTCTCAACATCGCTTGCCGCCAGCGCACGGCGCAAGGCACGCGCTACATTTTCTTCATCGTCAACTATCATGATCCGGTGCATGGCGAACCTCTCATTTTGTTTCGACATGAATTACTAAACCCTTGCCGGTATCCCGCTCAAATGTCTGGATTTTCGAGATCAGCGCTCCTGTCAGGCGATAGCCCTTGGTAAGCAGCAACATGCTATCGTTATTGAGCAAGTCGCGTGCAAGCACCATACCTTCGCGTAAGCCATCAGAAGTCAGTTTGATTCCATGAAGAAGGACGGATTGAATGGGTTGGCTGTCAAGAATTTTCACAAACTCATCGACTACCCGAGGGTCGTAACGCTGGGTCTTGTTGTTAACCAGGAAGGCGCGCGCCTCAGCTGGCGTGGCGGATTTGTCGAGCAACGTACCGATCTGCAAAGCATCATAGTCGTTCACTACTGCCAGAATGCGCGCACCGAGAGGAATTCTGTCGCCAAATAATTGATCGGGATAACCCTTGCCATCGAACCGCTCATGATGACTTCTGATCAGTCTGGCGGCGCCCTCCATAGGCTCCAGTGCCAGCAGCGCCGCCGCGCCCATTGCAGGGTGTTTATCCATGAGGGCGCGCTCGCGCGGCGGCAGGCTGATATAAGGCTGGTTGAGCAGAGCATCAGGCAGGCCGAGCTTGCCTATATCATGCAGCAGTCCGGCAAAATAAACATTCTCCGTGTCTTCTTCTGTCATACCCATTTGGTGGCCTAGCATGCGCGCCTGTTCTGCGATGCGTCGACTATGACCGGTAGCCTTTCCTTCGCGCATCTCCACCAGGTTGGCAAAGACCGGGATCGCGGTCACATAGCTTCTCTTCAATTCCTGGAAAGCCAGATCGAGCATGTCAGCGGTCTGTTGAATCTCCGCAGTGCGATCCTGCACCCTCTTTTCCAAGGTGGCGTTTAATTCCTTGAGTTCCTGGTTTTGCTTGCGCGTCAATTCTTCAAGTCGCCGTTTTTCACGCTCCAGAAATTTTCTTTCCAGGGCGTGCTGCACAGCCACTTTTATGTCGCTGTCTTCCCACGGTTTGCTGATATAACAGTAAATGCGCCCTTTGTTGACGGCGGAGATTGTCGATGTCAAATCAGCATACCCTGTCAGGAGAATGCGCACAGTCTCAGGCCAGCGCCTGGCGACCTCTTCGAGGAATTTGGCGCCATCCATGCCTGGCATTCGCATATCTGAAATTACCAGATCGACGCTTTCCTTTGCCAGGACTTCCAGGCCTTGCATGCCGTCCTGGGCGGTAAGGATGCGATAACCTGCCGGACGAAACAGTCGGCGCAGCGCCGACAGGATATTTTCTTCATCATCAACCAATAACAATGTGGCAGGAGAAGCCTGATCTGTTGCCTGGGTGTCCATTGCCCGAGTTCCCCTGAATGATGCCGTATCTGTCATGCAGCACTTTTACGCTGCCCGGTATGTCCATGACTATTACCCTGGCTGACAGGCAGCCATACCTTGAAGGTTGTTCCTTGTCCTGCTTCACTGTGAACCTCACAGCGGCCTCCGTGCTTTTTGATGATTCCGTAAGATAAGGACAATCCCAGCCCCGTCCCTTTGCCCACTGGCTTGGTGGTGAAAAATGGCTCGAATATCCTATTTATATTCTCCTGCGGAATACCCTTGCCGTTATCTGACACTTCTATCCATACCCAGTCATCCTTTATTCCGGTGCGCACGGTGATAATCCCCTGCGTCTCTATTGCTTGCGCGGCATTCACCAAAAGATTCATGAATACTTGATTCAACTGTGATGCCAGGCATTCCACTGGTGGAATGTCAGAGTACTCCTTGATCACCGTAGCCTTGTATTTGATTTCGTTATGGGCAATTTTCAGTGTGCTGTCCAGCCCCTTGTGCAGATCCACCACTTGCCATTCGGCCTCATCCACATGAGAGAAATCCTTCAGGTTCTGCACGATATCCCGTACCCGGCGCACACCGCCCAAGGATTCTTTGATCAATTCCGCAATGTCGGTTTCCAGAAACTCAGTGCCTACTTGTTTCTTTATTGAGTGAATATTTTCGAAGCTTATCCTATTGTCTTCCACAAGCTGCTCTGCGGCTTCATAGGCATGCAGCACTCTGAACAGGTCTTCAGTATATTTTTGCAACGAACCGAGATTAGAGTGGACATAACCTACCGGGTTGTTGATCTCATGTGCTACCCCTGCCGCCAATAGACCAATTGATGCCATTTTTTCGGACTGGAGCAACTGACTTTGCGCATCTTCGAAGCGTTTGTTAATGTCTTTAAGTTCAGTATTGAGCCGCCCCAGCTCAGCTATTTGTTCCTGCCGATCGATCTGCAATCTGGTATTTTCGATAATCAAAGTCATGAGGCTGATGATGGGTGTTCCTTCATCGATGTCCTGTTCGGTAAAAGGCTGTTCAGTAGCACTTCTGTTCAGGCTCATGACGCCAATGACCTGGCCTTTGATGAGCAGAGGCCAACAGATCGCCGACAAGGGCCGCTGGCGGGCGCCCTCACGAGCCCCCCCTAACCTTGTAAAGCGTGGATCTTTCGAAATATCCCCATTCTGCAGCACGGACTTGCCGTGCTGTGCCACCCAACCCATGACTCCCTGGTCAAAGGGCACTATATGCCCCAGGATATGTGTCGGCAGATGTATACCGGCGACGATAGTGAGGCTCGCCTTATCCTCATTGGTAAGCGCCAGTGTCCCGCTGCTTGCGCCGAATCCGCTGACAGTGTGCTCGAGGATCTGGGTGCGCACCTGGGTCAGATCGTTCTCGATCAGGCGCGCACCCAGACGAAACAGATCCACTATCCATGAGAGCTGCAATTGGTTAGAAAACACCTGAGCCATATCCCTTCACCATTCTTGACGTATACCATATGCTGTAGCGGCATTACTTATGCGAATATTTAGGGAACCTTCTGGCACGTTTTGATCGCCCGTTTAACCCAGGTTCAGCACTTTGCGCATCCTCGCTACGAGGCTAATGGAAAATCTGGGTTAATTTGGCTTTGAAATGTCGTAATCTTAAAAGTCGCAGGTGTCATGTCATTATTCACCTCGCAGAAGGCTTCGCGGGGGTGGGGGTTGTCTTGTATACTAGCCCTTATTTTGCCAAATACTGAGTTCCCATGCGTCTGAAGAAAATCAAGCTTGCCGGTTTCAAGTCGTTTGTCGACCCTACCACTATCAATTTACCGAGCAATTTGATTGGTATTGTCGGGCCGAACGGGTGCGGCAAATCCAATACTATTGATGCGGTGCGCTGGGTGCTTGGCGAAAGTTCGGCCAAACACCTGCGTGGTGAGTCGATGGCCGATGTTATTTTTAACGGGTCGTCGTCGCGCAAGCCAGTGGGGCACGCGGCAATTGAACTGGTATTTGACAATAGTGACGGGCGACTGGGCGGCGAATATGCGGCTTACAGCGAGATTTCGGTGAAACGCCAGGTGTCGCGTGACGGGCAGTCGCGCTATTACCTGAACGGCGTGCATTGCCGGCGCCGCGACATTACCGACATTTTTCTCGGCACCGGGCTGGGGCCGCGCAGTTATGCGATTATCGAGCAGGGGATGATTTCGCGTCTGATCGAGGCCAAGCCGGACGAGTTGCGGGTTTTTCTCGAAGAGGCAGCGGGTATTTCAAAATACAAAGAGCGCCGCCGCGAGACCGAAACCCGGATGCGTCATGCGCAGGAAAATCTCAACAGATTAAATGATATACGATCTGAAATTGAGAAACAGCTTCAAGCTCTGCAGCGCCAGGCGAAGGTCGCGGAAAAATACCAGGAGCTGAAGCAGCAGGAGCGTTTGCTCAAAGCGCAATTGCTGGCGCTACGCTGGCGGGTGCTGGATGCGGGCACCCATGAACAGCAACGGCAGATTGCCGTGCAGGAAACGGCTCTGGAAGCCGCGCTGGCGGAGTTGCGCAAGATCGAGGCGGTTATCGAGCAGCAGCGCGAGCAGCATATTGAAGAGAACGAGGCATTTAATCAGGTTCAGGGGCGTTATTACAGCACTGGTGCGGAGATTGCGCGTCTGGAGCAGGCGCTGCACCACGCCCGCGAAACGCGCCAGCGACAACAGCACGATCTGGCGCGTGTGGAGCAGGCGTGGCATGAATCGCAAACCCATCTTACCAATGATGATCAGTCGATCACTGATCTGGCGCAATCATTGCGCGGTGACGAAGCGGTGCTGACGCGCACGCAGGAAGTAGAAGCACTGTCAGCGGCCGCACTGGCCGTTGCCGAGGCGGCACAGCACACCTGGCAGCAGGCGTGGGATGAGTTCAATACCCAGGCCAGTGCGCAGCTACGCGCCGCTGAGGTGGAGCGTTCGCGTATTCAACAACTTGAGCAGCACGTGCGGCAGATTGCACAACGTTTGGCGCGCCTTGAAGACGAGCAGCGCGGCCTGTCGACCGGTACGCTCGAAGAAGAGATCACTGCGCTCAGCGAGCAGCGCATGATGCTGGACGAACAAGTGGCGAATTACGAGCAGGAGCTTCAAGACCATCAGGCACGCATTATCGCTGAGCGCGATAATCATAATCGCCTCGCCAGTGATTTGAATGCGCAACGTGGCCGTTTGCAGACCATGAAAGGTCGCCATGCTTCGCTGGAGGCGTTGCAGCAGCAGGCGTTGGGTAAAGGCGGTGCAGGCGCGGCGGTGACATCCTGGTTGAAACAGCACCAGCTTGACGGTGCGCAGCGTTTGGCGCAGGGCTTGAAAGTCGAGGCGGGCTGGGAGCGTGCGGTGGAGCATGTGCTGGGCTTTCATCTCGAAGCTGTGTGTGTGCAGGGTCTGGATAATATTGCCAGCCTGCTGGGCACCTTGCAGCGTGGCAAATTGGCGGTGTTTGATCTGACGCCGCACAGGGAGCAGCCCGCTCCTTCGATGTCCGGATTAAATCCTCTGTTAAGCAAAGTGCAGTCGCCGTGGTCCCTTGATGCGTTATTGTCCGGCGTCTGCATTGCGGATGACGTGGCCCATGCCCTGACATTGCGTGCGCAACTTGCTTCGCATCAGTCGGTGATTACCCGCGAAGGCGTGTGGCTCGGTACTAACTGGCTGCGCGTGGTGCGTGATGCCGATGAAAAGGCTGGTGTATTGTCGCGTGAACAGGAGATCAAAGAGCTGTTGCGGCAGATGGATGATCTGTCTGATATTATTGATAAACTTGATATTAATCAAAAAAATAACCAGGAAAGCTCTAAATCACTGGAGATTTTTCGTGAGCAGAGTCAAAAAGCATTAAACGAAGCGGCGCATCGTCGGGGCGAAGTGCGTGCTCAAGCCAGTGGCAAGCAGGCCCGCCTGGAACAAATGCTCGCACGCAGCAGCCGTCTGCATCATGAAATTGACGATGTGCGGCAGCAAAAAATCAATGATGAACATGAAATGGCAGAGGCGCGCCTGCGCCTGGAAGATGCACTGGGCGCCACTGAAGGTCATGCGCTCGGTCGTGATGATCTGACACGGCAGCGTGATGAGCATCGCAACGCGTTGGATCAAGTGCGCATGCAGGCGCGCGGTGATCGTGACGCTGCTCATCAGGTGGCGTTGCGCATTCAAACCGTACGCACCCAGCTCGGCGCCACTCAGCAAAGAATGGCGCGCGCCCAGGAACAGATCGGCCGTTTGACGCAACGCCGTGAAGAGTTGGCGACGGCGCTGGCTACCAGCGAACAACCGTTGCGTGACATGGCCGCAGAGCGAGAGCAGATGCTCAGCCGCCGTCTGGCGGTGGAAGCCGAGCTTGCCCAGACGCGGCGGCGCGTTGAAGAATGCGACCATATCTTGCGTCAGGCCAGTAATGAACACCAGACCACCGAGCAAAAAGTGCGGCGTCTGCGTGATGAGCTTGATCAGTTGCGCATGCACTGGCAAGAAGTCAAAGTACGGCGCGAGACCCTGCAAGAGCAGCTTGCCGAAACCGGTTTTGTGCTGGATGAGCTGTTTGCGGCGATGCCCGCCGAGGCCTGTGAAAGCGAGTGGCAGGCGCAAGTGGAGCGCATTACCCAGCAGATTCAGCGTCTCGGCGCGATCAATCTGGCTGCTATCGATGAATTTGCCGCGCAATCCGAGCGCAAGGCGTATCTGGATGCACAAAACGCCGACTTGACGGAAGCGCTCACCACCCTGGAAAATGCCATCCGCAAAATCGACCGTGAAACCCGCGACACGTTCAAAGACACCTTCGACAAGGTCAATACCGGCCTGCAAACCATGTTCCCGCGCTTGTTCGGCGGCGGCCAGGCTTATCTGGAATTGACCGGCGAAGATTTGCTGGATACCGGTGTCACCATCATGGCGCGCCCACCGGGCAAGCGCAACAGTACCATTCACCTGCTGTCGGGCGGCGAAAAGGCGTTGACGGCAGTGGCGCTGGTATTCGCCATTTTTGAGTTGAATCCTGCGCCATTCTGTATGCTGGACGAGGTGGACGCACCGCTCGATGAAGCCAACGTCGGACGCTTCTGCAAGCTAGTGAAAGAGATGTCGGAACGCATCCAGTTTGTGTACATTACCCACAATAAGGCCACCATGGAAATGGCCGAGCATTTGATGGGTGTGACCATGCACGAGCCAGGCGTATCGCGGCTGGTGACGGTGGATGTGGAAGAGGCAGTTAAATTGGTTGCGGCAGGCTAACGGAGAACTTCATTTTTATGGATGGTTTTACGATCATATCAGGTTTGATTGCAGTGAGTGTCCTCGCCGTTGTCGTGTTGTGGTTTACACGCAATAAAGGCGTGGTAGGCAAACGCGTTGTGGTGGGCGAATCTACCCCGAAAATCACGAGCCTGGCGCAAGATAGCGCGGGAGACACTGATCCCGCCGATGACTGGGAGATTGTTCCGGTAACACGCACGCGGCGTATGCGTGGGCAGAAACCTGCTGGCGATGAGAGTGTGGACGAACCGTTACTGGAGCCATTCTTTGCGGACGTGTCACCACGCGTAGCGCAGCAGGAGAGCGTCGCTGCCGCCACTGCCGAACCACCCGCAGCGGACAAGCTGCCGGACACGCCCCGTGAATTGATCGTAGTGTTGAATATCATCGCCCGTCAGGAACAGTGGTTAGACGGCCCACGCGTCGTCAATGCCGTGCGTAGCGCTGGCATGCAATATAGTGACCACGGAATTTTTCATTATGTATCCTCAACACATCCGCAGGACGAGCCGCTATTTAGTCTTGCCAATATACTGAATCCCGGCATTTTCAAGATGGATGAAATTGAACAGCTAACCACGCCCGGCGTGACGCTGTTTATGCGTTTGTCTGGCGCTACCGCTGCAGCTATTAGCGGGCTGGATGCCTTTACCCGCATGCATGATATCGCCCAGCAGCTTGCACACGCGCTGAATGCCGACGTGTATGACGAACGGCGCTTGATATTGACTGAAACGGCGGCGTTGCAGTTGCGTGACAAAATTGTCCAGCATCAATGCGGTTCTGTTGTACATTAATTTTTTTAAGGGGGTAGTATGCCAACAGAAGCCGATCCGATAGTAGACAAGTGGTACAGACGTCTTGATGACGGCACTGAATTCAAGGTGATATCTCTGGATGAAGACGAGGCCACCTTTGAAATGCAATACATCGACGGTGATGCGGGCGTGGTGGATCTCGATACCTGGTATGAGTGGGACGTAAAATCAATCGTGGCTCCTGACGGATGGACAGGCTCGTCTGATGATGATCTGGCAGTTAGCGATGCTGATATGGACGATGAAGAATGGACGGAATCGCTTGAAGATTTACGCTCTAAAGAGATCGAAGATGATTGGCGGGATGGGGAGGAGGAAGAATAGTTACTATTTGTTTCCCAGAAGATGTTGAGCCAGTGCGCGCATGAGCTCTGTGCCTGATCCCGGCGCTCGGCGCCCCCCTTCGTCGGCGCCGAGCGCACATTGGCGTCGCCCGTTGATAGCCTATGTGATTGTAGTGTTGTCGTTGGCGGCGCTGGGCTATGTGGCGTACCTTGATCATACCGTGCGTCGTCAATTTGAGGGTAATCGCTGGGCATGGCCCTCACAAGTGTATGCTCGACCCCTGGAGCTTTTTGTGGGTGCGCCGTTGAGCAGCGCGCAATTTCTTGAAGAGCTGCAATTGCTGGGATATCGCCGTACTCAGGGTGAACGCCTCAGTGGCAGCTATCTGCGGCATGGCGAAGAATTCCAGGTAGTTACCCGTCCGTTTACCTTTGGTGATGGCAAGGAAGAATCCATTCCGCTGCGGGTGCGTTTCGACGGCGAGCGTCTGGTGAGTCTGCAACACCTCGATAGCGGGGCATCACGGGATCTGGTGCGTCTTGACCCGGTGCTGATCGGCAAAATTTATCCGGCGCACAATGAAGACCGGGTATTTGTGCGTTTGAATGAAGTGCCGCCGGCGTTGATTCAAGCCTTACTGGCTGTAGAAGATCGTAAATTTCAGGATCACCATGGCATAGATCCTCTTGCGATAATGCGCGCTCTGTGGGCAGATGTGCGTGCGGGGGAAATGGTGCAGGGTGGCAGTACCCTGACCCAGCAATTAGTAAAGAATTTTTTCCTCACCAGTGAACGCACTATAACGCGAAAAATTAAAGAAGCCATCATGGCAGGGCTGCTGGAAATTCATTTCAGCAAGCAAGAAATCCTTGAAGCGTATTGTAATGAAATCTACCTGGGTCAATTTGGCAAACACGCCATACACGGATTTGGACGTGCCAGTTGGTTTTACTTTCGTCGTCCCTTAAGTGATTTGAAGCTGCCGGAAATCGCACTGCTGGTGGGGATGGTGCGCGGCCCTTCATACTATGATCCGCGCCGTCAGCCCAAGCGTGCGCTGGCGCGACGTAATCAGGTGCTGGATATTCTCGAGGAACAGGGTGGCATCACAAAAAAAGAATCGAAAGTAGCGCAAGCCTTGTCGCTGGGTGTGCAGGCCAAGGCATCCAGCGGTGGCCTGTCATTCTCACCGGCATTTATTGATCTGGTGCGCCGTCAGTTACAGCGTGACTATTCCGAACAGGATCTTAATTCTGCAGGGCTGCAAATTTTTACTACGCTTGATCCGCTGATTCAGAACCGGGTGGTGAATGCGCTGTCGAGCCGTATTGACAAACTTGAAAGACAGCAGCGTTTACCGCGTGATAGTCTCGAAGGGGCGGCGATTATTACCAGTAGCGATAACGGCGAAGTGTTGGCGGTGGCGGGGGGACGTGAGGCTGACTTTGCCGGATTTAATCGCGCCCTCGATGCCAGGCGCCCGATCGGGTCACTGGTGAAACCGGCAGTGTATCTCACCGCTTTGGCGAATCCCAAGCAATATACCTTGGCAACGCTGCTGGATGATAGTCCGTTATCTTTGAAAAACACCGGAGGAGGGACGTGGACACCCTTGAATTATGATCGGGCATTTCACGGAGATGTGTCGCTGAGAACATCCCTGGCGCATTCTTATAATGTCGCCACGGTGCGCCTGGGGATGGACGTAGGTGTGGGCCACGTGTTGCATATGATGGCGCGCCTGGGCGTTGTGGAACGCTTCCGGCCATATCCTTCGGTGTTGCTGGGGGCAGTGGCGATGGATCCTTTTCAGGTAACGCAAATGTATCAGACACTTGCCAGTGGCGGGTTTCATACGCCGTTACGCACGATTCGCGAAGTATTAAGTGTAGAAGGCAAGCGCTTACGCCATTATGATGTTACGGTACGGCAGGCTGTGGAACCGGCGCCGGTATTTTTGCTGAATCGCGCCATGCAGGAAGTGATGTGGTATGGCACTGGCGCTTCAATATATTCACGCATTCCCGGCGAATGGGCCGTGGCGGGTAAAACTGGCACCACCGATGATCTGCGCGATAGCTGGTTTGCCGGGTTTACCGGTGATCGACTGGGCGTGGTGTGGTTAGGTCGTGATGATAACCGGTCAACCGGCTTAAGTGGCGCCACGGGGGCGTTGCAGGCGTGGGGTGATATTATGTTGCGCATCGGCGCACAACCGTTGCGCCTGGAGGCTCCCGCAGGTATTGAGTGGGCGTGGACAGATCCCGCCAGCGGATTGCGTACTGAAGAAGGGTGTTATGGTGCTGCAAACATACCATACATGCGCGGCTCGAGTCCGGTGCGGACGGGGCCTTGTCAAAGCGCACCTGTTATTGAACCAGAAATTGATATAATGGACACAGGCGATACTCCGATAGACGGCGTTGTTGAAAAGACGCTGGATATTTTAAAGGGAATATTTGAATGATATTACGGGGTATGGCAGGCCATTTTAAACATGGTCAGGTTCAAGTAGTGATAATGAGCCTGCTGTTGGCCTTGGCTGGCTGCACAACTGTGTCAAAGCCGGCAGATAGCCGCACTGAGTTACCGATACCCTCGGGAGAATCTGCGCGGCCTAATGAAAGCGCCACACTGCAGGCGGGGTCAGGCGCGCTGGCCATGCTGGCAAAGGCTGATGAATACATGCAGATGCGCAAGTTTGGTTTGGCCATCACTACCCTGGAGCGAGCCTTGCGTATGGAACCACGCAATCCATGGGTCTGGAACCGCCTGGCAGCGGCGCACCTGGAAGAAAAAAATCGTCAGCAGGCCGTGCATCTGGCAACAAAATCCAATGCCTTGGTTGGCGATGACCACCCGCTGCGCGCACTGAATAATAGTATTATTGCCAGAGCACGTAAATAATTCATCTTGACACAGGATTTTTTTCGCATGTACGCTTGCGGTGGCTTTATAGTAATGTCAGATAGTGCTTGTCAAAGGAATCCACTGTGGCTGTTTATTCTGTAGATAAATTAATTGCAGAGGCGCGTCGGCTTTCTGCGGAATACCGCAAAGCGACCGGTCGGCCGCTCGGTGGCGTGAGTGCAGAAATCGCCGAATATGACGCCGCACGATTGATGGATCTTGAAATCTGTGAGCCAAAGCGCGGTGGTTACGATGCCATCGGGCGCGGCAAGCGCGCGGGCATGCGCATCCAGATCAAAGGCCGCACTATTTTTGATGAAGGCAAAACCGGGCAGCGTATCGGTCAGCTTAAAATAGAACAGGACTGGAACAGCGTTATGCTGGTGTTAATGGATGAAAATATTGAGTCCTTCGAAATTTACGAAGCCATGCGCGAAGACATCATGCAGGCGGTGGCAGACTCTAACGTCAGTAATCGCAACAAGCGCGGCGCCATGTCGGTCGCCAGATTCAAGGCGATCAGCCGTCTGGTATGGACGCGTGAAAATGGAGTCGAATATGATGGGATCTGGAATAACACCTGAACTCCCTCTCCCGCCTTGCGGGGAGAGCGTAGCGAGGGGGCGACGCCGTTGGGGAGAGGGCCGGGGATATATTTATTCTCGATTGAAGCAGAATTGGAATAAGGCCTGTTGATGACATCACCTGCTGAACGGCTCGATGCTGGATTGCTCGATCCGCACGGCGCTGAACTCCTCGGCCCACATGGGCCGCTGGCGCAACACATCCCAGGCTTTGCGCCGCGTGTACCGCAGCAAGAGATGGCGCATGCCGTGGCTGAGGCGCTGCATAACGACAGCGTGCTCATCAGTGAAGCCGGTACCGGCACGGGCAAGACTTATGCTTATCTTGTCCCGGCGCTGATGTCCGGTAAAAAAATCATTATCTCCACCGGCACCAAAAATCTGCAAGACCAACTTTATCACCGCGATTTGCCTGTGGTGCGTAATGCGCTGGGCGTATCAGTACGTACTGCGTTGCTCAAGGGTCGTGCCAATTACCTGTGTTTATACCGTCTCGAAATGGCCGAACTTGATGGGCGCCCCCGCACCCGCGAAGAGCGCACCGCGTTGCACGGTATCCGCGAATGGGCCGGGCGCACCCGCAGCGGCGACATCGCCGAATATGTTGATCTGCCTGAAGACTCCACACTATGGTTTGATGCCACCTCCACCAGCGATAATTGCCTGGGGCAGGAATGCCCTTCATTCACTGACTGTCATGTGGTCAAAGCGCGCCGCGCCGCGCAAGAGGCAGATCTGGTCGTTGTCAATCACCATCTGCTGTTTGCCGACATGGCGCTGAAAGATGAAGGCTTTGGTGAATTATTGCCGGGCGCGAACGCGTTCATTATTGACGAAGCACATCAACTACCCGAAGTAGCTTCAAATTTTTTCGGCAGCGTATTCAGCAGCCGTCAATTACTGGAGCTGGCCGACGATACCGTCACCGAACATCTGCGTGAAGCGGGCGACATGCAGGAGCTGCCCACCACGGCCGATGCCTTGAAAAAGGCCGCGCTGGATTTACGTTTGGCGTTTGGTTTACAGACGCGGCGCTTGCCGTGGAGCGAAGTATCCAGCATGCCCGAAGTGGCAGCGACGCTGCAACAATTGCACACTGCCCTCACCGCGCTGCATACCGCATTAAAGCCCGCTGCAGTGCGCGGTAAAGGTCTGGAAAGTTGCACACAACGTGCCGAAGAATTACGGCAACGCCTGGATGCCTTCACCAGTACCGCGCAGGAAAATCATGTGCAGTGGCTGGAAACCTACACACGCAGCTTTACGCTCAATCGTACACCGCTGGACATCGCGCCGATTTTTCAAGCCCACATGCAGGCGCGAAAATGCGCCTGGATATTCACTTCCGCCACGCTGGCAGTGGGTGACAGCTTCGAACATTTTTCACAGCGTTTAGCATTGCAGGGCGCCATCACCAAACGCTGGGACAGCCCCTTTGATTTTGCGCGCAATGCAGTTTTTTATGCGCCGCCGGATTTGCCTGACCCCAACAGCGCCGCCTACACGGCCGCCGTAGTGGAAGCCGCTCTGCCGGTGTTAGAGGCCAGCCGTGGCCGTGCATTCATGTTGTTCACCAGTCACCGCGCCCTGCAGGAAGCCTGGACAGCCCTGCAGGGTCGCGTTGACTATCCCTTGTTAATGCAAGGCAGCTCACCGCGTGGCGAACTGCTGGAGCGTTTTCGCGCGCTTGGCAACGCCA
This sequence comes from Gammaproteobacteria bacterium, assembly GCA_031421115.1. GTDB lineage: Bacteria > Pseudomonadota > Gammaproteobacteria > Ga007554. Next base: position 14,640 of record JANOOA010000127.1, read on the forward strand.
TTCTGTTAGGCACCAGCAGTTTCTGGGAAGGTGTTGATGTACGCGGCCCGGCGCTGTCATGTGTCATCATCGACAAACTCCCGTTTGCTGCGCTGGGCGACCCGGTATTACAGGCGCGGCTCGACACACTGCGGCGGGCAGGCGGTAATCCATTTATGGATTACCAACTGCCCGCCGCAGTAATTATGCTCAAACAAGGCGTGGGACGCTTGATCCGCGATGTGAATGATTGCGGCGTCATGATGATCTGCGACCCCCGTCTGTTTACAAAGCCGTATGGGCAGACGTTTATCAACAGCCTTCCTCCCATGCGCCGCACCCGAAAAATGGAAAATGTACAGAAGTTTTTCGTAGCAGAAAGCAAGCGTACTCAGGTGAGTGACGAATCCATCCTGTGATATACCGCTAGAGAAACTATCCGCAGTGTACGTTTTTTTCGAGCCGCAGCGGGATAAAACACGCACCATCCGCCTGGGTCTTGTGTCCCCTTGATCGGCGGATGATGTGCGTGGTTGGTCTGATAAAAACTTAGACCATGCTCTTAAGAGCTTTGAGTGCTTGCACCTTGATGGCGATAGACGCCGGTTTGGCTTTGAACATCATCTCTTCTCCGGTGAAGGGGTTGACGCCCTTGCGTGCCTTGCGTGCCGGTTTGCTGAGAGTTTTGATTTTGACCAGGCCAGGCAAGGTAAAAACGCCGGCCGCGCCTTTTTTGAGATGACGGCTGATTACAGCGGATAGTTCCTGTAATACAGCGGCGGTTTGTTTTTTCGGTACTCCGGTGGTTTCGGAGAGCGTCGTAAGTAATTGTGACTTGGTCAGGGGAGCGCGAAAAGCGGTTGTTGCAGCAGGTTTAGATTTTGCGATTGCTGCGGGCTTTTTCACTGATGGGGTGCTGCTTTTCTTTTTTACGGCCATGTATTAATCCTCGATCATGACTTAAATTGATTGCCAGGTGAATAACGCTGCGCTTTTTCTTCAGAAAAAGCTTGCCGAATAGTAACTGAGATTTTTATAAAAGATCAAGGGGGTAAGCTTTTTTATGCTAAAAAATAGCTGTCTCCATGGTTATGATGGGTTATGATGGGGCAAGATCGAAGCAGTTTAGTAAGAAACACGGCACCCATGATTGAAACTGACCGCTTGATAAACCCCGCCAATCTGCGGGAAGACGAGGTGCTTGACCGCGCTATTCGCCCCGCTAAACTGGCAGATTACACTGGCCAGCACGCCGTGCGTGATCAGATGGAAATATTTATCCATGCCGCGCGAGGCCGGGGTGAGGCGCTGGATCACACGCTTATTTTTGGCCCGCCTGGCTTGGGCAAGACTACCTTGGCTAATATTATCGCCAATGAAATGGGCGTGAACATTCGCCATACTTCTGGCCCGGTATTGGAGCGTCCCGGTGATTTGGCGGCAATTCTGACGAATCTTGAGCCGCATGACGTACTGTTTATTGATGAAATCCATCGCCTGAGTCCTATTATTGAAGAAACGCTATATCCCGCCATGGAGGATTATCAGCTCGATATCATGATTGGCGAAGGGCCTGCCGCGCGTTCCATCAAGCTGGATTTACCGCCTTTTACGCTAGTGGGAGCCACTACGCGGGCAGGCTCACTCACCTCACCGCTACGTGATCGTTTTGGTATTGTGCAGCGTCTGGAGTTCTACTCTGTAGAGGATCTCACCACGATTATTGAGCGTTCGGCTCGAATTTCAGATGTCTCCATCGACAAAAATGGAGCGCATGAAATTGCGCGGCGCGCGCGGGGCACGCCACGCATTGCCAATCGCCTGCTACGCCGTGTGCGTGATTTTGCACAAGTAAAAGCCGATGGCCGCATTATTCAGGGCATTGCTGATCGAGCGCTGGATTTGCTGGGGGTTGACATACACGGGTTTGACAATATGGATCGTCGCTTGCTGCTGGCCATTATGCAGAAATTCGAGGGTGGCCCGGTGGGCGTTGACAGCCTGGCGGCCGCGATTGGCGAAGAGCGCGGCACCATTGAAGATGTGCTGGAACCTTTTTTGATTCAGCAAGGATTCATGATGCGCACCGCGCGGGGCCGCATGGCGACCCGTCATGCGTATTTACATTTTGGTTTAACTCCGCCCGTACGCGCTCTGATCCCTGATGATGTTTTAGCTCTCGACCTGTTTAACGACAATCTCAATGACAATCCCAGCGACAACCCCGGAAGCCGTGTGTGAAGCCGGGCGCTATTTCACTGCCTGCCACCTCTCAGCCTGCCCAATCTATCAAGCAGCAGAAATCGCACGGTGATTTTATGAGTTTTTACCGTCCGAAATCCGTGCTGACCCTTATTTTAATCGGGTTTGCCGTGGTTGCGGTACCGTTGGTGGTTGCATTAGGCGTGGCAGTATTTTATGTGGATAAGCTTGTTGATCAAAGTGAACAGGCCGTGGAGCAGACCGTTCAAGTCACCAGCCACAGCCGCATGCTGGTAGAAGAAATTACCGCCATGGAGCGTAGCGCCCGGCAATTTTTAGTGCTGGATGACCAGGCCATGTTCGGCGTCTATGCCCGGGTTTATCAGGAAATGTTACAAACCGCTAACGCACTGATAACACTACCCCTGGAAAAAACCCAGCGCGAAAAACTTGAAAAACTCATCACCAAAGCGCAAGCCCTGTTTAAAAAATTAAGTATTCATGCCAGTGTCCCTGCGGCTGAAAGTATAAAAGCGGTAGCGGAATTTGTTGAGTTATCAGATATGGCTCAAGCCATTTTTACTGAAAGCAGCGAACTGGTTGACCGCAAAGTTGCAATCCTCCAGGAGACCGCAGGCAAAGCCCAGCAGACACTGCTCTGGTCCGGTCTGGCGCTGGTTCCCTGGGTGATCGGCTTGGTCTGGATCTTCACGCTGCTCATTACGCGCCCCATCCGGCACATAGATCAAGCCATTCGGCAATTAGGTGATGCTAAATTCGCTACCCCCATTACAATTACCGGCCCACAAGATCTTGAGTCATTGGGGCGACGGCTGGACTGGTTGCGCTTGCGCCTCATCAAACTTGAAGAAGATCGGCGTAAATTTTTACGAAATATTTCACATGATTTAAAAACACCGTTAACGGCGATTCGTGAAGGCAGTGAACTGCTCGCTGACGAAGTAGTCGGCAAACTCACGGAAGAGCAGCGCGAGATTGCGCGCATATTGCGCCAAAATGGCATACAGCTACAACGCATGATTGAAGACTTGCTGAATTTCAGTATTGTCGGCGCCCGCAGCGCCCGCGTGGAATTCAGCCCGGTAAAATTACATGAGTTGATAGATCGCGTAATAGACGATCATCGCCCCG
>JANOOA010000128.1:0-8319 GCA_031421115.1 Gammaproteobacteria bacterium
TGGGTACGGCATCGAATCTCAGCGGCGCAGCCAATGCGTTGCGCAAAGACCGCCAGGAAATTCGTGTCTGGCTTGCGCCGGGTGAACGCGACTGGATACTGGTGGGTTTTGCCGAAGGTACGGTCGGGCACAAGCGTTTGAGCGGTAATATGGAAAACTTGCGCCGGGCAGAAGCCGATGATAAATTATTCGATCAGAATCGCATTGCCTTCTACGCCAAGGGCATGATCAAGGGCGACTACCTGCTCACTGCCGCTTACGATACCGCCAGGGAAACCGGCGCAGGCGGGGCGCGTAATCTCAAACAGGCGATCAATCCGAATCAGTATTACACGCTGTACGCCGATGCCACGACCGCGCAATTCGATGCCGCCAGCGCCAGCAAGCTCTATCTCAAAATCGAGAAGAAGCAGTTTTACGCGCTGTTCGGTGATTACGATACCGGCCTTTCCGTCACCGAGCTGGGCCGCTACAGCCGCACGCTCAACGGCATCAAATCCGAATTCAAGGGCGATAAAATCAGTTACAACGCTTTCGCCACGTTGACTGCGCAAAGCTACAAAAAAGATGAAATTCAAGGCGACGGCACCTCCGGCCTGTATCGTTTGACCAGCCGCGAAATCGTGCTCAACTCAGACAAAGTCAGTATAGAAATTCGTGATCGCTTTCAGTCTCAAGTGATTATTTCGCGTCGTACCCTGACCCGATTCCTCGACTATGATCTGGACTCCACACTCGGCACGTTGTTTTTCCGCGAGCCGATTCCGTCGCGCGATTCCGGCTTTAATCCGGTATTCATCGTCGTCGAATACGAAGCGGAAGATGTGGCCGACCGGAAAATGAGCGGAGGCGGGCGCATTGCTTACAAGACTGGCGAAAAATCCGCAGTCGGGGTGACGCGTATCCACGAAGGCAACATTGGCAAAAGCGCCGACCTGACCGCCGCCGACGCTACCCTGCAATTGACGGAAACGACCAGGCTACGCGCTGAATTGGCCAGCAGCCAACGCGATGTCAACAACGTAGAGGCGCGCGGCAACGCCTGGCTGGTGGAAACCCGACACGAAGGCGAAAACCTCACCGCCAAAGTCTATGTGCGTGAAACCGAGACTGGCTTTGGTCCAGGGCAGCAGGCGGGTGCGGAAGTGGGCATGCGCAAATTCGGCGGGGATATGCGCCTCAAAATTGATGATCATTTGCAATTGCAGGGCGGAGCCAGCAAGCAGGAAAATCTCGCCACCAAGGCACAGCGCGACACACTGGAAGCCCAGGCGCAATGGCAGAAAGACAATCTTATCACCCACGCTGGTTTGCGCAACGCACAGGACAAGGACGCACTGGGGATAGAACGCGAGAGCCTGCAGGCGCTTACTGGCGGAGCCTACGCCATGCTGGATAAAAAATTGACGCTGACGGCCAATAGCGAGATCGCTATCAACGGTAGCGCGGGCAGCACAGATTTTCCGAATCGGCTCGGTGTTGGCGCGGATTACAAAATCACCCAGCAAACCTCGGTGTTTGCAAAACACGAATTGGCGCGTGGCAGCGTGAGCGCCGATACCACCCTCATCGGCCTGCGCACCCGTCCCTGGGAAGGTGGTGAAATTTCCAGCTCACTCGGTAACCACGCCACGCAGGACAGCGAACGCTTGTTTACCAATGCGGGTCTGGTGCAAAGATGGCAAGTCAACGAGCGTTGGCAAGCCGATGTTGGCCTGGATCGCAGCCAGACGTTGAGCGCGACCGCGACCAACCCCCTGAATGACCACGTACCGCTGGCCTCCGGCACACCGATTGCCGCTGCCCCTGGCATCGTCACGGGCAACTACACGGCGGGACATCTCGGTGCGGGATACCACAACAAGATCTGGAGCGGCAACGGGCGCATCGAATTGCGCAACAGCGAAACCGATGACAAAGTCAACGTACTGTTGGGCGCGCAGCGCACGCTGGATGCAGGCCGCAGTGTCGCGGCGGGCCTGGGTATCAGCAAAACCAGCAGCATCGTCAGCAACGGCATGAAACTTGATGTGCGCTTGAGCTACGCGCACCGCCCCAATGACAGCCGTTGGGTTTGGCTGGATCGGCTCGACTACAGGCAGGAATCCATTTCCAGCGCGGCATCCAACCAGAAAGCGCGCAAGCTGGTGAATAATTTCAACGCCAATTACATGCCCAATCGCCGCACCCAGATAGCGCTGCAATATGGCAGCAAATATGTACTGGACAGCATTGACGGCAGGGATTATGACGGCTATACCGATCTCATCGGCATGGAAGCGCGGCGTGATCTTGGGCATCGCTGGGATGTCGGGGTGAATGCCGGGACGCTGCGTTCCTGGAAGGCCGGGACCCGCAACCATCATCTTGGTGCGTCCGTTGGTTATCGCCTCATGGATAACGCCTGGCTGTCGCTGGGCTACAACCGCCTGGGCTTCATTGATGCCAGTTTCAGCGGCGCAGAATATCGTGCGCAAGGGGTTTACATCAACCTGCGCGTGAAAGTAGATCAGGACACGCTCAGGCTCAATGAGAAAAAAAGAAACCCGGAGTCTGTCGGGTTGGCTTTGCCCGCCAAACCCACTGCCACAAAGCAAACAAATGAGGGCAGCAAATGAATGCTTATTTCCGTCACGTCGGCTGCGAAGCTGAATCCCTGCTATTCGTCGGGCGGCAACGTCGAACGGATGGACAAGTCCGTGGCCAGGGTGACGACGGTGGATGGGCATGGCGCAATCAGCGCGGCGGTGTAAATATGAAAAAAGTCATATTGATCATTGCCGGGTTGTTGACCGGCCTGTTCGTCGGCGCGGCCAATGCCATACCCACCTACCAGGCAGCAGGAACAGTAGTCGAGGCACGTAATACGGCGGGCTCTGTGCCGTGGCCGACACACGCAGTAGGCGATATTGCGCTTCTTTTCGTCAGTTCAAGGGGAAATGAGGCGGTTTCGCTTTCCACTGCAAACGGCTTCGCCGCAGTACTAAACAGTCCGCAGGCGGTAAACACAGTCACTGGCGCCCGAATTACGGTGTTCTGGGCGCGGGCCACGTCAACAACGATGGCCGCACCCACGGTAGGGGCGGTCGCTACAATCGTTTATGCTCGAATCCTCACCTACCGTAGCGTCATCAGTACCGGTGATCCGTGGGATGTCACCGGCGGCGGCACCAAGGCGACGGCCAGCACGTCGCTCACGGTGACCGGTGTCACGACCACCGTGGCGGACACGCTCATCGTCCAGACCGCTGCGCATAGCAACGATTCGGCAGATGCGCACTTCAGCGCGCAGGCGAACTCAAGCCTGACGGGCATCGTCGAGCGAACCGACGGGGGGACGACCGTCGACGATGGCAACGGCTTCGCGGTGTGGGATGGCGTCAAGGCGACGGCGGGCGCGACCGGCAATACGACCGTGACCGTTATCAGTTCCGTCAACGCGTTCCTGACGATTGCCCTGAAGCCGCTGCTGTCCCCGACAGTCGCCAAGAGTTTCAGCCCGACCTCGATCGTCACCGGCGGCACCAGCACGCTCACCGTCACCCTGACCAACGCGAATGCCATAGCGATAACGGGTGCGGCATTCACCGACACTTACCCGGCCAATGTCATCAATACCGGGACGCCGGGGCTAACGAATACCTGCGGCGGCACGCCAACAGCGGCGGCCAACGGCAGCTCGCTGGCCCTCAGCGGAGGCACGATACCGGCCAGCGGCAGTTGCACGCTAACTGTGAAGGTGACTTCGACCGTGGTGGGCAGCTACGTCAACAGCACGGGGTCAGCGGCTACGGCTAATGCGGGCAGCGGCACGGCGGCAACTGCCACCTTGACCGTCACCTCCACGGACTCGCCCAGCCTGGTTTTCATGAAAACCGTCTCCGTCACCAACGACCCAGTGAACGGCGCCACCAATCCGAAAAATATTCCTGGCGCGGAGGTGCTCTACAACCTGCGCGTTACTAACACTGGCTCGGGCACCGTGGATAACAACACCACCGTCATCACCGACCCGATTCCGGCCAACAGCGATCTGTTTGTCGGCGATCTGGGGGCTACGGGTTCGGGACCGATCGTATTTGTGCAAGGCACGCCCACCAGCAATCTGACCTGGACTTTTACCTCTCTAGCCAGCCTGACCGACGACGTGGATTTTTCCAACGATAACGGCACCACTTGGACTTATGTGCCGACCCCACCCTACGATGCCGCCGTCAACCGCCTCCGCTTCAATCCCAAAGGCGCCATGGCCGGCGCATCCGGCGGCACCAACCCCTTCTTCGAATTGCGCTTCCGCGTCAGAATCAAGTGAACCCGGCAAGTTTGAAGGAGAATTTGTAGGGCAGGCTAAATTCAAGCGCGATGGGTGAATGACTCCGGATTCCATTTATTTTCAGAAACAGGCAGAACCTTCACGTTGGCATGAATTTTTGCGATTGCTGTGCGTACCGCTGATTGCAAACTTGCATCATCCGCCGCACAGGGTTCGGCAAGTGTCGGTCGCTGCCAGCATCCTGCTTCTGGCGACACTTGTGCATCCATGCGCGGCGTGGGAGGCAGGATGCCGTAAACGACGGGTTTTTCTTTTCCGTAATATAAGCGTTGCACTGCCCGCACGATTTTGCGCAACTCCTGGTCTATGCCATGCTTCGCTTCCCACTCATTCAAACCCTGTTCAAGTGATTGACTTTGAAATGCTTCCAGCAGCATGGTTTGCAGTGGGCGCAGTGCAAGGGTTTCTGGTTGCGCGGGAGTGGTTTTGTTCTCAAGGGTTTTTTCTTGTGGGATTCTCGAGGATGCCAGGGCGCGCGCGCGCAGCCATAATGTTAATGTGGCAAGCCATAGCGCGGCGAAAATTATAGTGGCAGTTTTCCACGTCCATGATGTGGTGGGTTCTGCGGGTTCTGATTGTATTGGATGCCGGGTGTTGGGTGTTGGTATAACGGCGGCAGGTTGCGGGCCAGTCTTTACGATAAGGGTTTGTCCTGATGATTCAGCAACATCGGCAATGCCACGTTGCGGATCAAAATAGGGTATGCGAATCGTGGGCATGCGAAATTCGCCGGCGGCTAACGGTGTGACAGAGACCGTGTAATTTGCAATGCTGACGATGCCGTCGGCATGTTCTTCGACTTGTCGTTGTGCATTGTCGAGGTAGAGTTTGATGCCCGCAGGCGCTGTTAATCCGGGCAAGCTGGCGGACAGCGTGTGATCCATGACCGGGGCGCGCAAGCTGATGTTCCACGAGGTCAGGCTGTTGATGTCGGGTGCCAGATTTGACAAAGCGGTGAGTGGACTCTGGCTGAGTTCGGGTTTGCCCACCAGTATGTCGGCAGGGACGCCTGCAGGCAGTGCTTTAATCTGGATTGAATGTTGTTTTCCAGGCAAGCGCAAACGGCGTCCTTTCTCGGCCCCTTTATCAGTGATGGCCCAAATGTCAGGCAAGCGCACGGTAAGCTCGCCGCCTTGGGTGGGGAACAATGCCCAGGCCATGCGTTGTACATTGTAAGTCATGCCTGCAATCTGTTCTTTGCGTTCGGTTTGTGTCAATTTTCGATAATCGAATAATTCAATGCGTACGGGTGACGTTTGAATGTCTCCGCCCAGGCTGGCGGTGTCAAGATTAACGCGATGCAGCAATTCAAGATAGACAACGATTTGCTCACGCGCCCATGCCGTGGTTTTGTTCACGCCGCTGCGTACAAATACTTCCGGTGCGGCCATTACAGACGAGGCGCTGACATTAATGGTGATGGGTTGGCTGCGTTGTCCATCCACCTGAAAAGAGGGCAGGGTAAAGCGTCCCGTATGTTTCGGAAATAATTCAACAGTAATGCTGGAGATTGCGTGGCCGCCCTCGCGGGACAGCTTGAAACGATTGTCTGCGCGCGGGATGCTGGTATCAAAGTCAGGGGATAGCACGCCCAGCTCCACGTTAGGTGACAGGCCTTCAGCACGTAGACGTGTGTCGCTATTAATCAGCGATAGTGTAAATACAACATGCTCATCCATTTTTATGGTCGTGCGGTCAACGCTGGCGGTGAGCGTGGTGGCTGCCTGTGCAGAAAGAGTGGTCACACATACCATACAGGCCGCAATTATTATAACTATTTTTCTTACCATGGCTTTTCATCCTCCACCACCAGCACGCCAGAGAATTTATCAGCGGTAGAAAAGCGGTTGCTCAATAATTCCTGCGAATTCTCATGCAGGGCTTGCATTTTTTCCCGGGTTTGTGATGTTTTGTACGCCTGTTCTGAATCATGTGAAGGATTGCCGGTGGTTGTTTTTTTCTGTTGAAATCCTATGCCATTTTCTTCAGCTTGGGTGGCTGTGTTCAGCGCCGGTGTTTTTTTCGAGCCACCTGTTTTCCCCGCACGAGTACGAAATTCTTTTTCTTTATTGATCAGGGTAAGATTAAGCGCGGCACGCGGGTAATTCTTTTGCCATTCGAGCGCGATTTCATAAGCGCGCGCTGCCGCGTTGAGGTGATTCATCTTTGCCAGAGCATTGCCGGTATTATAGCTGGCCTGCGCACGCTCGCTATCGCTGCTGGCATTACGCGATGCTTGCTGAAAGGCGCTCAGTGCCGTTTCCCATTGTTGTTGACGGTAGGCGCTGGCGCCCAGACCCATCAGGCCGTTAAATGATTTTATGCCACGATACAGTGTTGTGGCTTGTGCGTAATTATTTTTATTGAGTGCGTCCAGGGCGCGTTGTTCTGCCCAGGGTGTTGCATGAGCCTGTTCAGGCAATGCAATCAAAGGCATCACCATTGCCCAGGCAAGTAATGGGGCTGACCCTTGTCGTGCGCCTGTCCACAGGAATAACAGCAAGCTGATTCCAAGCAGCCAGGGAAAGAGTGGGTAGTGTTGTCCCGGTGTGTCATGAGCATATTGGGCAGGTTTAAGTTTGCGCAACTGGGTAAATAATTGCTGCCATTCGCTGTCGTCACTGCTGATGTCAACGTAAAGCCCACCAGTCTTCTGTGCTAACGATGTCAGTGTGGCGCGCTCCAGCCGTGAAACAACCAGTTCATTTTTTATTTTCATAAAGTGTCCCTTGCCATCGGGCACGGGGCCACCTGCGTCAGTGCCGACACCGACAATGAACAGGGGAATGCCCAGGGTGCGCAATGTGTTTGCTTCTGCCAGGGCGGCTGCGCTGTTGTGGGATTCGCCGTCAGTTATTAATACAATGGCGCGGCTTTGTTGTTCGGCACCTTCCAGTGTTTGACGTGCTATTAGCAATGCGCGCGCAATATTGGAGCCGTGCTTGATCACCAGGCCGGGGTCGAGGAGGTCAGTGAAGTGCAAAAAAGTTTCTGTGTCGGGCGTTAATGGCAGTGTCACGTAAGCGTTGGCAGAAAATGCAATCAGTGAGACACGGTCGCCATGTAAGCGGCTAACGAAATCGCGCAATTCCAGTTGGGTGCGTTCCAGGCGGTTGGGGGCAATATCCTGCACTGACATGGAGGGCGAGATGTCGATGGCCACCGCGATATCAATGCCGCTGGCGTGTGTTGTGGTGTCAGGTTTGTGTGTTTGCATGGATGGGCCACTGGCTGCCAATGCTGCCAATGTCCATGCAACTATCCATGCAAGACGATTTTTATGATAGAAGGCGGGTTTTGGTTTGCGCTGTCCTGAAATAAGGTATTGCCACAGATGCAGGTCGGCAAAGGCGTTGCGACGGTCCTGCTGCGCTGAGGTTTTTTTATTGCGCCGCACACGGATGTGCAAGTGTCGCGGGAGGCGGGATGCCGGAAGCGACCGCCACGCCAAGCCCAGCCACGGGATGATTGCTAACAGCAACCATAATGGTTCACGCCACTCTATTTGTGGAATCACGGCAACACCTCGTTGCGCGCACGACGTTGCGACGCCAGGAGTAACGCCAATCCAGCACTGAGTGGTAACCAGTACCATTCAGTGTGTTTTAATAATGCGTTATCGGTAATATTTATTTTCTCAAGTTTTTCTATATCGCCAATGATGCGCTGGACTTCCGCAGTATTCGCGGCCGCGTAGTAGCGGCCTTGGGTGCGTTCGGCAATGCGGCGTAGCAAGTCTTCATCGAGGGGCATTTCAGTGTAGGCGGGTTTTTCTTTGGGGCCGCGCGGAAACGCTACGGTTTGATGTGAGCCTATGCCGACTGTGTAAATGCGTATGCCTTCTTCGGCAGCGAGCGCCGCTGCTGCATCAGGATGAATTTCTCCAGCCGTATTGCTGCCATCGGTAAGCAGAATCAATACGCTGGCTTTGGCATCATTTCCCTGCAAGCGTTTCACGGCAAGTGCCATCGCCGTGCCCAGCGCAG
>JANOOA010000129.1:0-13516 GCA_031421115.1 Gammaproteobacteria bacterium
TTCGAGACGACAACAAAAAATATCAAAAATCAAGACGTGGCCCCAGGCGCCCATAGGCATCCCGCACCAAAAGGTGACAATAGGCACACATTCAGATACACTGACGGCATGAAGCCATTTCGATGGAACCACGACAAAAACGAGGCGCTGAAAATTGAGCGCAGCATCTCATTCGAGGTAATAGCACTTGCTATTGAAGCAGATGGTTTGTTAGCTGAATTGCGTCACCCTAACACGGGGAAATATCCCAATCAGTCCGTTCTTGTCGTGGCATTTGATGGTTATGTTTACTTGGCACCTTATGTTGAAGAGCCGGATTGCTATTTTTTGCAGACGGTGATTCCAAGCAGAAAGGCTACCAGAGACTATTTACTGAGGAGTAACCCGGATGAAAAAACTTGATGCGTTTGAGAAAGACATCTTGACCGCCTATGAAAAGGGCGAACTCAAGTCCACCTCCCCTTCAAAAGAAAAATTGGCAAAATTCAAAGCCGCCGCTACAGCCACTTTCCTCAAGGAAAAACGGATCAACATCCGCCTTTCCACGCCAGATTTAATGGATATTCAAGCACGAGCACTTGAAGAAGGCATGCCTTATCAAACGTTAATCGCCAGCGTATTGCACAAGTTTGTAGCTGGGCGCCTTGTAGAGCGGTCGTCCAGCCTAACCGCTCGCTCAAGTGGGACGCGCAAAAAGCCGCGCGCCGCTGAACTCAAACGTTGAAACCATAGAAAAACACAAATTAATCTTCCCCCGAAATAGTAGACACCCCGAAAGGAGCGCTACTGAGGTCACGTCTCAACAAACCTCACCCGCTGCGTCACGCCACACAGCAATTGATACGAAATAGTAGACGCGCAGCGCGCTACTTCTTCCACGGGCAAACCTTCACCCCACAGCGTCACGGCATCGCCGATGTGCGCCTGGGACTGGCTACTTAAATCCACGCTGAGCATATCCATCGACACGCGACCAATCAGCGGCACGCGTTTACCATTCACCAACACAGGCGTGCCGGACACTGCGTGGCGCGGATAACCGTCGCCATAACCCATGGCGACCACACCCACCGGCATGTCGTGCGGACATACCCATGATGCGGCATAACCAATCGCATCGCCTTTTTTATAATGATTGATGGCGATCAATTCTGATGTCAGGGTCATGACAGGTTTGAGATTATGCGCAATAGCCGTGTCATTGATGAACGGTGACGCACCATACAACATGATGCCAGGGCGCACCCATTCGTCATGCGTTTGCGGCCAACCGAGTATCGCAGCAGAATTAGCGATGCTGCGTTCGACGTGCATGGATGCACAAGTGTCGCGAGAGGCAGGTCGAAAAAATGCTCCTGCATTTTCGACACTTCCGCCATCCATGGCGGTCGGATGCCGGGAGCGACCAGCGTTTATTTCAGCGGTGGCCACGTTAAAACAGGCAAGCTGTTGCGGTGTCTGCGGGCTGGCAAGATCATCTGCACTGGCCAGATGCGTCATGAGACGCACGGGGCCGCGCACGCTACGGCACGCTGCAAGACGCTGCCAGACCTGTAACACTTGTTCCGGCGCGAAACCCAAACGGTGCATACCTGAATCGACTTTGAGCCAGACAATAATAGGCGCGGCTAGCGGTGTGGCTTCAAGAATGGCAAGTTGAACGGGATGATGTATTACAACATCCAAATCGTGCTGTTGTATCAACATCAACTCAGCAGCCTCAAAAAAACCTTCCAGGAGGGTGATGGGCGCTGTAATACCGGCATCACGCAGCATAATTGCTTCATCAATACTGGCAACACCCAAAGCATCCGCGCGGGCATCAACAAGGGCGCGCGCTACACGTACCATGCCGTGCCCATAAGCATTGGCCTTGACCATGGCCATGACACGAGACTGCGGCGCAGCATCACGCACACGCTGTAAATTATGCTGCAACGCGTGCAGATTAATCTGCGCTTGCGCGGCACGCGTCACAGTTATGACTCTTTATTATAAATATTAGGAACGAAGTTTTCGAAGCGTGTGTATTGGCCGAGGAAGGTCAGGCGCGTCGTACCAATCGGGCCGTTACGCTGTTTGGCAATAATGATTTCTGCGGTGCCTTTGTCGGCGCTGTCTTCGTTGTAAACTTCATCACGATAAATAAACACAATCAAATCTGCGTCCTGCTCAATCGCCCCAGATTCGCGTAAGTCCGACATGATGGGGCGTTTGTTGGGGCGCTGTTCCAGGCCGCGATTAAGCTGCGACAAGGCCACCACCGGAACATGTAGTTCTTTCGCCAGCGATTTCAGCGAACGTGAAATTTCAGAAATTTCAGTGGCGCGATTCTCTTTGTTGCCCGGCACCTGCATGAGCTGCAGGTAGTCGATGACAATCATGCCCAACCCATGCTCTCGCGCCAGACGGCGCGCGCGCGCGCGCAGATCGGTGGGCGTCATGGCCGGGGTGTCGTCGATATACAGCGGCGCTTCCGCCAGCATGCCAATCGCTGAGGTCACGCGCGGCCAATCGTCATCATCCAGCCGACCGGTGCGCAGCCGATGCTGATCAATGCGCCCCAGCGACGACATCATGCGCATTGCCAACTGTTCGCCGGGCATTTCCATGCTGAATACGGCCACCGGCAATCCGGTTTTGATAGCAGCATGTTCGGCAAGGTTCATGGCAAACGTGGTTTTGCCCATCGAAGGACGACCCGCCACAATCACCAGATCTGACTTCTGCAGGCCCGAGGTCATTTCATCAAAATCATGAAAACCGGTGGGGATGCCGGTAATCGGGTTGTCGAGCTGAAACAGCGTTTCAATGCGATCGACGGCTTTTACCAGCAAATCCTTGATGGAAACAAAACCCCGTTTACCACGCGCGCCCCGCTCGGCGATTTCAAATACCAGTTTTTCGCAGTGATCGAGCAGTTCCGCACTGTCGCGGCCTTCGGGATTAAACGCGTTATTGGCAATCTCGGTGCCGGTGCGGATGAGCTGCCGCAGAATCGAGCGCTCGCGCACAATCGTGGCGTAGGCTTTAATGTTCGCAGCGGTGGGGGTGTTTTTGGCAAGGCCGCCCAGATAAGACAGGCCGCCAGCATTCTCCAGCTCATTAATGCCGGCCAACTGCTCGGTAAGGGTAATGACATCAAAGGGGGTGCTGCGCGCCGCAAGTTCGGTGACAGCGCGAAAAATCAGGCGATGATCGCGGCGATAAAAATCGTCTTCGGTAATGACGTCAGCCACCTGATCCCAGGCGCTGTTTTCCAACATCAACCCACCCAACACCGCCTGCTCCGCCTCTATCGAATGGGGCGGAACCTTCAGTGCTTCGGTATCAGAATCAAAAGATCGAGCTGCGTAAGCGGAGTCTTGCATAGTTTAGATGTATATCATCCGGAGACCATACCGAATTCTGTTTACTTAACCGCCTGAGCGTAGCCGAAGGGTCAGGACGAATGGAGTGCATTAAGCGAACAGCATTATTGAGGCCGAACCAAGAATGAACCCAATCATGGAGTATAAACATCAACGTGCCACCCTCCCTCAAGAGAGGATGGCATTGCGGATTACGCCACTTCAGGTACTATAACAATTTTCACATGCGCATTAACATCAGCATGCAAGTGCAGCTCTATTGAAAACTCACCAGTATGACGCAACGTGCCAGTGGGCAGACGCACTTCATGCTTTTCAATCGCCACACCAGCCGCCGTCACAGCGTCAGCAATATCGCGGGTGCCCACTGAACCGAACAAGCGACCTTCATCACCGGCACGGCTGGAGATCGTCACGACCTTGCCTTCCAATGATGCAGCACGCGCCTGGGCTGCGGCCAGTGTGGCGGCGGCAGCTTTTTCCAGCTCAACGCGGCGCGTTTCATATTTGGCGCGATTTTCAGGAGACGCGACGGTGGCTTTACCGCGCGGAATCAGAAAGTTTCTGCCATAACCCGGACGCACTGATACGACCTGACCCAGGGTGCCCAGATTTTCTACTTTTTCCAGAAGAATTATTTGCATTTCACATTACCTCACTCAAAAAACGGCTATTCACTTTCAATATTTCCATTACCCTTCTCCAACCCCCTCCCGCACACGGGAGGGGTGAGAAAATATATCAGGGTGCCCCTGGAGTATCCGGCGGAACATCAGGCTTTTTCGCATTAAAGTACGCCCGAAAATTCATCCAGCTATCGGCAAAACCAATACCTGCCAAGGCTACCACCACAAACGGAGGCAGGATGGCCAGCAGCACATACACCAGCACCAACCCCCATGCCAGCCAGCGCATCGAACGCTCAGTGACAAACACGATGGCGTGCGCCACTGCCAAGCCTTGCATGGCGTAGATGAGCACCAGCACCACCAGCAGGTCGGTGGCGATTGCGCCCAGGTTACCACCCAAAAACAGGCTTGCCGCCAACACCACCACACTCGTGTAAGCGGTGCGGCTGCCCAGTTGCAGCGCGCGAAACTCAGCGCCAAATCCGCCGGGGTGATATAACAATGACTGCCACCAGCGCCCCGCCACCAGGCCGAGCAAGGCACTTAACATGAGGGCGCTTGCAACTATACCGGTCATGTACGGGGCGACGCGCTGCAGAATCTGCCCCATTTGCTCCAAACCCGTCTTGTCTAACTGGGACTGCTGAATCATGTTTGTCAACATGTCACGCCACCAAGTCGCCGGATCAGAGATCAGCCCATGAATACCCATAACCAGGACGCCCGCCAGCATCACCGCCACCTGCAGGGCTAACGCCATAGACACGGTTTGGCGTAACACCAGCGCCAGCATCGCCACGGGCAACCAGACAATGGCCGCCAATACTACCGCAGCGGCGGGACCACCAAACAGGGGCACGGCGACGACCATAACCCCCGCCAGTGCGCCAAGTATGACATACAGCGCTTCGCGGGCACCCAGACGTAATGCCACCAGCGCCACCACCCCGCCACTTAAGGTGGTTGTAATGGGCTGTAGCGGTGGCAACAACAGTGAAATCACCCCAAACACGGCGGCTAGCAACATTGCATAGACACGACCGCGCATGATGAGAGCAGCGAGTCTTTGCATCAATCTTCCGAAGCCTTTACTTAGATAACCCCTTTTTTACTACAGGCAGCTACCCTCTCCCGATCAATGAGAATCGCAGTACGGCAACAGAGCCAGAAAACGCGCACGCTTAATCGCAGTGGTCAACTGGCGCTGATATCTTGCACGAGTACCGGTAATCCGGCTCGGCACAATCTTGCCGGTTTCCGTGATATAGTTCTTCAGTACGGCGATATCCTTGTAATCAATTTCCTTAACTTTTTCTGCGGTGAAGCGGCAAAACTTTCTACGACGGAAAAAACGTGACATATTAAATCTCCAGAAAACCATTCACACACGTGATAAACCGGGCTGATTAATCAGCCGCAGTAGCCAGATCAACCTCTTCAAGATCCGTATCCCCATCTTCCATTTCAGGACGGAATTTGGCTTCGCGATCGTCGCGCTCATCTTTGGAGCGGATTAACGGTGACTGGGTGGTCACCGCTTCTTTGCAGGCGATCACCAGATTGCGCAACACGGCATCATTAAAACGGAAGGCGCTGGCCAGTTCGTCAAGGGCTTCCTGATTACATTCAATGTTCATCAGCACATAATGCGCCTTGTGAACTTTGTTGATAGGGTAAGTAAGCTGCCGACGACCCCAGTCTTCGAGACGGTGGATTGCGCCGCCACGGGTTTCGATGGTCGAACGGTAACGCTCGATCATGGCAGGGACTTGTTCGCTCTGGTCCGGGTGAACCAGAAACACGATTTCATAGTGCTTCATTTAAGCTCCTTATGGTTTATCACAGCTTTCCACCAATGTGGAGAGCAAGGAGTAAACAGTAACGGGGGAAGTCCCCTTTTATTTAGTTAAGCGCAGCATTGTATACCATTCGGTATACGGCTTGCAATTTTACTGCGGTAATGGCAGCCATTCCCGCCAATAACATAACAATCAATATGCGTTAGAATAGTTTATTTAGCATGAGAAGATGCCCGTCTCGCCGGGCTTCCATGCAAGCCATTGATAAATCGAATTTTGCATTCGGCGTCCGCGTCCTCCATAAAAATCGTTTACCCTATCCCTTTACAACCCCCCTCAATTAACGGGTATTCGGTAATGGACTCCCTTTGCGGCCAAACACACAGGCTTTGATCAGGGCATCCCAACCGTCCATGTCAAAATAGGTTATTTGTCCACGCAGCCATTCCCAGAGCCTCGCCCACGTAGTCGCTCGGATCTTTGCCTTTTGATAAACCCGGCACCCCATTGAGATGGCTTTGGTCAATCACGAGAGATTATCTTCCTCTGCCAGTAAATCATTTATTTTTCAAAGCGGTAAAAATTTCACAACAGACTCATGGTTCTGGGTGGAATAGCCTTTTCCATTTCCATCACGGCCTGTTTCCAGGCGGGATCGGCATGCAGTTGCGCACGACTAATGGTATGGCGGCCGTGCATGCGCACCAAGCGAAAGTGGGATGCCGGATCATTGTGAATACGCATACCGTCGAGGAGTTGTGCCATGGCGGTGAAGTCATTGCATGACAATACCATGTCGCATCCTGCATCCAGTGCGGCATGAGCGCGGTCTACTATGCTGCCTGCCACGCTGGCGCCTTCCATTTCCAGATCATCACTGAAAATCACGCCTTGAAAACCCAGGCGTTTGCGCAGCACTTCCCGCATCCAAAACGGTGAAAATCCCGCAGGCTCGGGGGCAACTTGTGGATAAATGATATGCGCAGGCATGATGCCTGCCAGGCCAAAATGCACCATGCGCTCAAATGGCACCATATCTTCCAGATAAATGTCATTGTAACTGCGGTCATCCAGCGCAATGGATACATGCGAGTCTGGCGCCACGGCACCGTGCCCCGGGAAATGTTTTCCGGTTGCCGCCATGCCGGCACGCTCCATGCCGATCATAAACGAGTGAGCAATATCCGCGACAATTTCCGGGTTACGATGAAATGCACGATCACCAATCACGCCACTGACGCCATAATCAAGATCGAGCACCGGCGTAAAACTGAAATCCACGCCCACTGCCCGCAGTTCCACGGCCATTAACCAACCTAGCGTGTCGGCCAGATGTTTAGCGTGTTTAATGTCGTGTTCATACAGCACGCCCAACTCACGCATCGGCGGCAAGCGCGTAAAGCCTTGGCGAAAACGCTGCACACGCCCCCCCTCGTGATCAACCGCCACCAGCAGATACGGCTCACGTAACGCGTGGATATCGGCGACTAATGCCGCGACCTGTTCTGGATCAGCATAATTACGCGTAAATAAAATTACTCCACCCACTTGCGGGTGCTGCAACATCTCGCGCTCTTGCACAGTGAGCACCAACCCGGAAACACCGAGCATGAGAGGGCCTAGGGACATGGCTTGAAAATCTCCGTTATTATAATTTTGCGGGAAGGCATGAAGATCACGAACCTCCCAACTGATATTTTCTCACGGCATTATTATGTTCTTGCAGCGTTTCAGAAAAATAATGCGTGCCATTGCCGCGCGCCACGAAATACAGTGTTTTACCTGGCGCAGGATGCAACGCGGCACGAATCGCATCTCCACCGGGCATGGCAATCGGCGTCGGCGGCAGGCCTTTGCGCAGATAAGTATTGTAGAGGGTATCGGTTTGTAAATCACGCTTGCGCAGATTGCCGTCGAAGCTATCACCTACCCCGTAAATCACGGTGGGGTCCGTCGCCAGCGCCATGCCCATGTTCAGACGCCGCACAAATACGCCAGCGATTTGTGCGCGCTCCTCAGCCGCACCGGTTTCGCGCTCGACAATAGACGCCATAATCAGCGCTTCATAAGGTGTTTTATACGGGACGGCGGTATTACGTTGCGGCCATTCCCTGGCCAAGTGCTGTTCCATCATGCGATAGGCGCGCTTTAAAAAAGCCACGTCGCTAAAGCCCTGCGAAAAACTATAGGTATCGGGATAAAAACGCCCTTCGGGATGTTGGTCAGGCCAGCCCAGCTTGGCCATGATCTGGCTGTTAGTGAGGCCCGACAAGGTATGCGTGATGACAGGGTGAGCGTTAATCACCGCCATCATTTGCTTGAAGGTCCAGCCTTCTACCAGCGTCAACGAATACTGCACAGATTTACCCGCCGCCATGTTATCCAGCAATTGGCTCGCTGTCATGCCAGGGGTAATTGCATATTCGCCAACCTTGATAACATATGCCTTGTTCTGTAGCTTGCTCTGCAAAAGCGCCCACCACACCAGATAGGTGGGGCGGCTCAACAGGCCACGACCACCAAGATCACGCGCCACATCACGCAGTGTCGCGCCTGACACAACAGTGTACGACAGGGGTTGTGCATCGCCGCCACCATTCACATCTGCCGGAATATTCAATGGCGTTTCGGCAACGCTGCTAATGTCCATATAAACCCAGGCACCGGCAAAGCTGCCGATGAGGAGAAGAATGCCGATCAATTTTAAGAAAAGGCCGTTCATGATGTTGAGTAGTGCGTTTCGCTAAAAGGATTACATGAAACGGCGTCTTTTATTGCCATACGTCGTTGCAGCCCCTTGCCGCACAATGAGTGCGGCGGTGGGTCTGCGCCTAGTCTGACAAAAAAATCCATCCGTTTCATTGAGTAACCCTTTTGGTGAAACGCACTACTAACTGTCTCGCAATTTTGCCATGATGCCTGATGTTATCGGCCCGTTTACCTGAAAACTGCACCCCGGAACAACACCAATGACCTCACGTACCGGCCATAGCCCAATCACGCTATTACACAAAAATACCTCATCAGCCGAGCTGACCATATCCAAAGTCACGGCGGTAACTGCACTCGGTATACCTGCCACACGCGCCCAGGCCAGAATCCAGCTACGCATCACCCCCGCCACACCACACTGCGATACATCCGGCGTTAACAACTGCCCGTTACGCACCACAAACAGGTTGGTCATGGTGCCTTCAATGACATTGCCCTGAATGTCGAGCATCAAACCCTCCGGAACGCTGGCATCATCCCATTCACTACGCGCCAATACCTGCTCCAGCCGATTAAGATGTTTGATGCCCGCCAACGCCGGACACCACCCCAAACGTGTGGCACACACCCGCACTGTCACGCCTTCACTCCAGAAAGCCGCAGGATAATCCGGCCAGGGATAAAGCGCCAGGATGCGCGTTGCACCACCCGTCGCCAGAACAGATGAGGGAGATGGCGCCCGATAGCCGCGTCCACCACCACCCCGCGTAACAATGATTTTCAGCACGCCCTGCGCAACACCACCACTCCCTGATATAGCGTTGCCAGACAACAACGACATCGCCTCGCCCCATAACAACGCTGGATCAATGGCGGGGAAGTTCAGACGCTGACAACCCAACTGCAAACGCTGCATGTGCCTATCCCACAACGCAGGCCCACCGTTGCTCACCGCAAAAGTTTCAAACAGGCCGTCGCCGTAATGAAAGCCACGGTCATGCACGTCAATGCAGGTGGCAGGAACGCCATTAATCAGAGTGGTCGTCATCCCCCCTCACCAATGTCAGACCCCAGCGCCAACAACAAACCCCGCGCCTTGGCACGCGTTTCCTGTAATTCGGCGTCCGGCACGGAATCAGCCACAATCCCCGCGCCGACTCGAAACTGCGCACTACCATTTTCCACCAAAATAGTACGAATCAAAATATTCAGATCCATATTTCCATTGTGGTTCAGATATCCCATTGCGCCAGTATAAGGCCCGCGCGCCGTCTGCTCCAGCTCGGCAATAATCTCCATGCAGCGTACCTTGGGGCATCCCGTAATGGTGCCGCCCGGAAACACCGCGCATATCACTTGTCCCGGCGTCACATCAGGGCGTTTAATGCCACGCACATTGGAAACAATGTGATGCACATGCGCATACGATTCCAGCACCATCAACTCATCCACCTGCACGCTGCCGGGCACACATATCCGCCCCAGATCATTACGCTCCAGATCAATCAGCATCACATGCTCGGCACGCTCTTTAGGGTGCGCCAGCAACGCCTGTGATAACGCAACATCTTCATCACCCACACCGCGCGGACGTGTGCCGGCAATCGGTCGCACCTCAATGACATCACCCTGCACCCGCACCAGACGCTCGGGCGACGAGCTCAAAATCGCACTGACCTCATAAAGTGCAACACCCGCAAACGGTGCGGGATTGTGTTTGCGCAAACTCTGATAAAGCTGCACATAGCTCGTATCAGGTGTCAGCGTGGCGCGATACGCCCGCGACAAATTTACCTGAAACACATCGCCTGCCACAATGTATTCTTTAACCCGCCGCACACCGTCCAGAAAGCGCGCGGGATCGTCCTCCTGCAAAGCACTTATCGTCGCAGCAACCTCAGATGGAGGCTCCGCTGTTAAATGCGCAAGGTCATGCGCCATACTATCGAGCAGCACTGCATCCTCAGCCACGAGGAAGGTGCATTGGGCGTGGTGATCAACAATTACTGCCGCAGGAATACGCGTAGCAAAAGCGATGGGCAGGGATGCCCGAGTTGCGGCCAACGTCAGGCGCGCTTCAATCTGCCCCGCTAACTCATAACCCAGATAAATAAACCAGCCACCGGAAAACGGCAACACAGCATCCACTTCAGCAGATGGTCGCTTCCGGCATCCTGCCTCTGGCGACACTTGTGCATCCCTGCACGGCGAAAGCGCCGCCTCACGCGCCCACGCCTCGTCCAGTTTCTGCAAAAAATTCGACGCACAGGGAAGAGCGGGAGCAGCAAAAGCATGCGACGTGTTATTATCGGCAAGCACAAGGGTTTGACCGGGAAAAGCGAACAGGATGTCGTAACGGACATGCGACGTGCAGGGACGCAGGTCGAAAGAATGCTCCTGCATTTTAGACACTTCCGCCATCCCTGGCGGTCGGATGCCGGGAGCGATTGGCGCACCATGTGCAACGCTTTCGAGCAAAAACGGATAGCGTTGCGGATGGACGCCATGCAAACGCAGTAGGTCGGGATAGATGGATAGTTGGCGTATCAGCTTAGTCACCCAACACAGAAAGTCGCCACACGGTGCGCCGTGCGCACCGTGACCTGATCAATGGCTTGATCAATGAATTGGCGCGCACGGCGTCCCTACGTTGGTTAGCGCAGTTTACTCACTACCAACGCTGCATTCGTGCCACCAAAACCAAATGAATTGGACAGCACGGCGTTGATTTTCATTTCGCGTGCATGGTTGGGCACGTAGTCCAGATCACATTCGGGATCAGGGTTGGTAATATTGATAGTCGGTGGAGCGATTTGATCACGTATCGCCAGCACGCTGAAAATAGTTTCAATACCGCCCGCCGCACCCAGTAAATGGCCAGTCATGGACTTGGTGGAACTGATCGCCACGCGGCGCGCATGTTCACCAAAAGCGCCCTTGAGCGCCTGGGTTTCAATCTTGTCACCTGCGGGTGTAGAGGTGCCGTGAGCATTGATGTAGTCGATATCTTCCGGGTTCAAATGTGCATCACGCAATGCGTTCAACATGCAGCGTCGCGCACCATCGCCGCCTTCTGAAGGCTTCGTCATATGATACGCATCACCACTCATGCCAAAGCCGGTCAACTCGGCATAAATCCGCGCGCCGCGCTTGCGCGCAAATTCGTATTCTTCCAGCACGATCACGCCCGCGCCATCGCTCAACACAAAACCATCGCGGTCTTTGTCCCACGGGCGGCTGGCGGTTTTCGGATCATCATTGCGCGTAGACAAGGCACGCGCCGCCGCAAAGCCACCCAGGCCACTGGGTGAGGTGGCCATTTCAGCACCGCCCGCCACCATCACATCTGCATCACCGTACATGATGATGCGCGCGGCATCACCAATGTTATGTGCGCCTGTAGCGCAGGCCGAAACCAGCGCGATATTCGGCCCTTTCATGCCGTACATGATCGAGACGTTACCGGAAATCATGTTGATAATGTTGCTCGGCACAAAGAACGGTGAGATTTTGCGGGGGCCACCGTCGATACAAGCCTGATAGCCTTTTTCGATACCCCACAGACCGCCAATGCCTGAACCAATCGCCACGCCTATGCGCTCGGCATTTTCTTCAGTAACTTCAAGACCAGCGTCCGTGATTGCCTCTTTCGCGGCGGCAATGCCATAATGAATAAAGGGATCCATTTTTTTTACGTCTTTGGCGGGAATATACTGGGTGGGATCAAAATTCCACACCGATCCACCAAAGCGCACTGGAAACACGGCGACATCAAAATGCGTAATGGGGCCAATGCCACTGTTGCCCGCCAGGATGTTGCCCCACGATTCTTTCACCGTGAGACCCACCGGACCAACCATGCCAAGACCAGTAATAACAACGCGTCTTTTTGTACTCACGTAAACCCTATTCCTTACTGGCTAAAAACATAAACGAAAGGCCGCCACCACGGTGTGGTATGCGGCCCTGCAGTTTAATCCAGATGAAGTTTTTAATTATTTAAATGCGTATTAACATAGTCAATCGCTTGCTGAACGGTGGTAATCTTTTCAGCGTCTTCATCAGGTATTTCACACTCAAACTCTTCTTCAAGAGCCATCACCAATTCCACAGTGTCAAGAGAGTCTGCGCCCAGATCGTCCACGAACGAAGACTGGTTACTGACCTCTTCATCCTTCGCTCCAAGCTGCTCCACTACGATTTTCTTAACACGCTCTTCAACGGTGCTCATGATGGGTAAATCCTCCAGATACAAAAAGTATGGCAGCTAGACTGCCGACGGGTATTTTATTAAAAATAAGCACTAGAAGCTAGTCTTTTATGCAGGGTATTTTATTTTTTACCCCATATACATGCCACCATTCACGTGCAATGTTTCGCCAGTAATGTACGCCGCACCCGGCGAGGCCAAAAACACTACGGCGGCCGCCACATCTTCCACCCGACCCAATCGGGTAAGGGGAATCTGCTGCACCAGCGCGGTTTTTTGTTGCTCCGACAAGGCCCGCGTCATGTCGGTATCAATGAAGCCCGGGGCGACACAATTGACGGTGATGTTGCGACTACCGATTTCGCGTGCAAGCGATTTAGAGAAACCCATGATGCCAGCCTTAGCGGCAGCGTAATTGGTTTGCCCTGCATTGCCCATCGAGCCTACCACGGACGCAATGCTGATGATGCGCCCTTGGCGCGCCTTCATCATCGCTTTCAATACGGTCTGACTCATGCGAAAAACCGATTTGAGGTTGGTTTCAATGATGTCATCCCACTCCGCCTCTTTCATGCGCATGAGTAAGTTGTCGCGCGTAATCCCGGCGTTGTTGACGAGGATGGAGACTTCGCCAAATTGGGCGCGGATGGCGGTAAGTGCGCATTCGATCTCGGAGGCGTCATTCACATTAAGTTTGATGCCCACCCCTTTGATTTGATTATCGGCGAGGTACTGGCTAATCGCTTGCGCGCCGTTCTCGCTGGTAGCGGTGCCAATCACGGCAGCGCCTTGGCG
>JANOOA010000130.1:0-4748 GCA_031421115.1 Gammaproteobacteria bacterium
ACGCCGGCATCACGGTAGCTTAAATTGAGTTTGGAGGGGGTATTTTCGCCTTTATAGGTCATGGTATCTGTCATGGTAGAGGTTATGGAGTGGGTCGCATTTACAGGCAAAGTGGGTGTATGATGGCACCATTATACTATACGTGGGTATAAACAGGTTCTTAAGAGGCGACAGGATTTTTGGTAATGGCAGGATATTGATGTGAAAATGATCGCCTTGGCTGCTCCCGGCATCCTGCCTCACGCAGCACTTGCACGTCCATGTGCGACGCAATGGCAGGCTGTGTTGATGACGGCTCTTTGTGCGTGTGTGGGCGCCTGGGCGGGGGCGCCCGGCGTGGCGCGTGCCGCTGATATGGAAGGCCTTTATGAGACTGAAGTGCGGGTGTTTAGCCAAAGCGCCACAGAAAGGCAGGAAGCGCTGCGTACCGCGCTGGGCGAGGTGTTGGTGAAGGTCACGGGGCAGCGTACTGCCTCTGCCACGCCCGGCCTGGCCGGCGCTTTTAAGCGTGTTGACCAGTTAGTGCAGCAATATCGCTACCGGTCTCTAGCAGAAAGCAGATTAATGCCGTTGCCTGTCGCTCCGGTAACGGCAATCCCCGCCTGGCCGGCGGTGCGTAAGCCGGGCGGGGCATCCCAGCCGCCGCCCCCAGTCGTGCCCTCTCCCGTCGCCCGGGAGCAGGCATTGTGGGTGAGTTTCGATAGTGCGGCGGTGAATAAACTGCTGCGTCAGACCGGATTGCCGCTGTGGGGTCAGGCGCGTCCCGCCATGCTGGTGGTGTTGGCGGTGGAAGAGCCATCCAACCGTAACCGTTATATTTTGCTGGCAGACAGCGGTGCGCAATCGCAAATCATTTTCGAAACGCGTGCCTGGTGGCGCGGTGTGCCGATAGTATTGCCGCAACGTGCGGAAGCGGAGGGTGGGTTGCGCTTTCTGGAAGCCTGGAATAATTCGCAGGAACCGGTATTGCGTGCAGCGGCGCATGAACGGGCTGATGCCGCACTGGTGGGACGCGCCACATATCAGCGAACGGGTTGGCAGGTGCGCTGGACACTTTTTCAGGCGCGCGAAGAACCCATGCAATGGGAAAGCACCGGAGATGCGAATTCAATGCGCAGTGTGCTGGCGGCTGGGATTGATGGCGCCGCCGACGTGCTGGGCAAGCGATTTGCGCATTTGCTCAGTGATAAAGCCAGTAATATTGTGCTGATAACAGTTACTGATATTGTTACGCTGGATCATTATGCGAGGGTGATGAATTATTTTCAATCGTTGGATGAAGTCGCAGAAGTGGATGTGCGCCAAATGCAGGGTAACAGTGTTACTTTCCGGATTGCAGCGCGCAGCACTACTAAAACGCTGGTTCGCACTATTGCGTTAAGCAAAAAGCTATCGCCGGTGGTGTCAATGGTTATTGCGGATCCCCTCGCGGCAGACGCTCCGCAGAGGGGGGCAGAAATTGAAATACCCGCGCCCACAGATGTTGCGCTTCCGTCCATGTTGGCGGTCACCGAATTGAAGTATCAGTTATTACAATGAACCCTGCATGATATTGAACCACGCCATCATTCGCCGCACATGGATGTGCAAGTGCCGCCAGAGGCAGGTCGAAAATGCTCCTCGGCATTTGCTCCTGGCAATGCTCTACCTCCTCCATCCATGGAGTCGTGCATTTTCGACACTTCCGCCATCCATGGCGGTCGGATGCCGGAAGCGGCCTCTTCCACATTATTTCCAGGACACAGCATGACTGATTCGCAGAAATGGCTGGTCTTATCAGCACTGTTCGCCACCGGTGGTTTGCTGTATTTGCTTGCCCCCGTGCTTACGCCTTTTCTCATTGCGGCGCTGCTGGCGTATTTTGCTGATCCTCTGGTGGATCGTCTGGAAGCGCGGAAAGTATCACGGACTCTTGGCGTCATCATTGTTTTCGCCGGACTGTTTATGGTGTTGCTGGTGCTGCTGTTGATTGGTGTTCCGTTGCTCGAACAGCAGATCACCACGTTGATCGAGAAATTGCCAGGATATATTGATTGGATACAGTATACCGCTGCACCGTGGGTGCAAGCTAAATTACAGCTCGGTGAGCATGCTCTGGATATGGTCAGCCTGAAACAGGCGCTTACCGAGCATTGGCAAAGTGCTGGCGGCATTATGGCGGGTGTGGTGGCATCGGTAACGAACTCAGGGCTGGCGATATTGGGCTGGTTAATGAATCTGGTATTGATCCCAGTGGTAGCTTTTTATTTGTTGCGTGACTGGGACGTGCTGGTGGCGCGTATTCGCGCCTTATTGCCGCGCGCCACAGAGCCTGTTGTCACGCGTCTGGCGCGTAATTGCGATGAAGTGTTGGGTGCATTTTTACGTGGGCAGCTCACGGCGATGCTGGTACTGGGCGCGATCTATGCGTTCGGTTTGTGGCTGGTGGGTCTGGATCTCGCGTTATTGATTGGTATGGTCGCGGGGCTGCTCAGCTTTGTTCCTTACCTGGGATTTGGCATTGGGTTGCTGGCTGCCAGTATTGCCGTCGTGGTTCAGTACCAGGATATATATCACTTGTTACTGGTATTTGCCGTGTTTGGTGTTGGGCAGGTTTTGGAGGGCATGGTATTAATCCCTCTTCTGGTAGGCGACCGCATCGGCCTGCACCCGGTGGTAGTCATTTTTGCCATCATGGCCGGCGGACAATTATTTGGTTTCTTCGGCATGTTGCTGGCCTTGCCGGTAGCCGCAGTGATGATGGTATTGCTGCATTATATTCACGAGCGTTATTTGAATAGCCGTCTGTATGCTTTCAAGGACGAGCCATGAGCCTGGCCGTGGTATCAGGGCAAGCCATGCAATTACCGCTAAGTATCGGATTGCGTGATGACTGCCGGTTTGATAATTATTTTATCGCGGATAATCGTGAGGCAGTGGCCGCGTTACAGCAGCATGCGCCGGGCAGGATGCCCCAGTGCGGTGGGCGGTTGCTCACGGCATCCCTGCCTCCCGCGACACTAGTGCTTCCATGTACGTCGCAGGATGCGCAGGAACCGCCAAGTGCAGGCACCGGGAGTGATCCGGCGATTTATTTGTGGGGCAGTGCAGGTACCGGTAAAACCCATCTTTTACATGCGGCCTGTCACCAGGCCAGCAACCATGCCACGGCGGTGGCTTATCTTCCATTAGCCCAGGCGTCAATGCAGGCCGATCAACTTGATCCCGCCATGCTCGAAGGTCTGGAACACCTTGCGCTGATCTGCATTGACGACATTCAGGCGATTGCCGGGCAGCCGCAGTGGGAGGCCGCGCTGTTCCATTTATACAACCGTATCCATTCGAGTTCGACTGGCGCGCGCTGTATTATTGCCGGGAACAGCAGCCCCCACGGCATGGGATTACACATGCCCGACCTGATATCGCGGCTGTGCTGGGGGCAAGTTCTGCATCTCAATGTGTTGGATGATGAAGCGGTGATTGCTGCACTGCAATTACGCGCGCGTCATCGTGGCCTCGAGCTACCTGAAGAAGTCGCGCGTTTTTTATGGCGACATTATCCGCGTGACATGACCTCATTGTTTGCCCTGCTGGAACGTCTGGATCGAGATTCACTGGCTGCGCAGCGCAAGCTCACTATTCCCTTTGTGAAAACTTTTATGCAGACCGACCGGCAGGCATTGACCCAAGGTGCATAGCGTATGACGTTGCCGGATGATATACAGGAAACCGTGCGCCGCGCGCTGGCAGAAGACATCGGCGACGGTGACATCACCGCTGCATTGATTCCTGAAGCTGCCCAGTGCGATGCCACGGTTATCAGCCGTGAAAACGCCATAGTATGCGGCGTGGCGTGGTTTGATGCGGTTTTTCAGCAACTGGACACAAGCATAGAGGTGACATGGCGCGTTAAGGATGGCGATGCTGTGGGTGTTAATCAAATCTTATGCTCCCTGCATGGCGCCGCGCGGCCGTTATTGAGTGGTGAGCGCGCCGCGCTGAATTTTCTGCAAACCCTGTCGGGCACAGCCACCACCGCGCGGCGTTATGCCGATGCGGTACGCGGGCTTCCGGTAAAAATTCTCGACACCCGCAAAACCATTCCCGGCTTGCGCACCGCGCAAAAATACGCCGTGTGTTGCGGGGGTTGCCATAATCATCGACATGGCCTCTACGATGGTATTTTAATTAAGGAAAATCACATTCTTTCTGCGGGTTCTATAACCCAGGCGGTGACTGCCGCGCGGGGTTACATGCGTGATTGGCCGCGCGGTTTGCAGGTGGAAGTTGAAGTTGAAACCCTGGGCGAGGTACGTGAAGCGTTACAGGCAGGCGCAGACATTTTATTGCTCGACAATTTTAATCTGGAACAGATGCGTGCGGCGGTTGCCCTGAACAGGGGCCAAGCCAAGCTGGAGGCATCTGGTGGCATGAGCCTCGACAATTTGCGTGCAGTGGCTGAAACCGGCGTGGATTTTATTTCTATTGGCGCAATCACAAAAAATGTTCAAGCCATTGATCTTTCTATGCGTTTTTCATAAATTCGGGTAGTTTCCTGAAGTTGATATATAAAAAATATGTCATACTTAAATATTAAGCGATTAAATCTATACTGTTAAAACAAACTACTGGAGGCATTGTGAAATTATCTTATTTGGCTGTTGTTTTCTCAATGACGCTTGCTTCGTTAAGCTCATTGCATGCCGTTGCCGCAGAAAAGACGGCGCCTGAAGCCCCCCCCCTGGCAACAGCAATGTCACCCAGCGACG
>JANOOA010000131.1:0-2741 GCA_031421115.1 Gammaproteobacteria bacterium
CTTAACAAACGGTAGCTGTAGCCAACGCTGCCGGACAGCTCGGCAGGCCCCAGCGACACGGCCATTGCCCGCACTGGCCAGCTACCCAACGTCAGCAGCACCAACACAGTTATCGCGGCATCAAATCGGCTCAGGCTCATAGTCTTAAAGCCCCACGTGGGCACTGCGCGCCCACCCCTGCGTGTTTCATTGCGAACAAACCTTTAGTTATTCTCATTCATTAGTATCGTTGATTAAAATCGGGGTACGTGCACGCAACCCCTCAAGCAAGTCCTGCCACGCCACATCCGCCTGCTCACGCATCAATAATTCACGCGCACGCGGTTCAGCCGCGCTCAGCGCATTCAGCACCGGGGCAACGCGCTCATCCAGCCGCAGCACGGCCACACCCTGCAGCAACATCACTGGCGGCGAAACCTCACCTGTGGACACCATTTTATCCAGTGCCTGCTGCGCCTCAGCCGCCAGCATGCCGTGATGTATATACCCCAAGTCGCCGCCTTTAGCGGCTGAGGTATCAGCGGAATGCAGGCGCGCCAGCGCGGCAAAATCCGCGCCGTTACGCAGCTTGCCCACTAACTGAGCCGCCTCCTGCTCTGCCGCCTGCCACGTTTGCGCAGAGGCCGAAGGCTCTACTTTCAGCAGAATCAATGACACGCGCACCCGCTCGGGCGTGGTGAATTGCTCAGTGTGATCCTGGTAATACTTGCGTATCGCAGCCACATCCGGCTCAACCACCTGCCGCACCTGCGCCTCAAGCTGCGCCAGCCTGTTTTCTTCTTCCAGGCGGGCGCGCAGCAGCGGCAAGGCGGCCGCCCGGTCAGCCCGCCATGCTGGCGTTCCCGCCAGGCGCTGCTCAACCTGAGCGAGCTTGGCATCCACTGCCGCAACATCAGCTACTATGTGGCGGCGCTGGACTTCCTGCCGCAACAACACCCGGTCAACCAGGCGTTGCGTGACTTCACGGCGGTAGGCCGCCAATTGCTCCGGTTCCGGCGCGCCATGAAAAAACCTGCGGCGCATCCCCTCATGCAGTGCCGCCTGGAATTCTTCGCGCGAAATGCTGTCGTCGCCGATGACGGCGGAAATCCCCCCTGACCCCCCTTTTTCAAAGGGGGGGTCAGGGGGGATTTCCGCGCCAATCACTGTACCGGCTGTCAAAACCGCGAGCATTACCACCGCCCCCCTTTGCAAAAAGAGGGCGCTGATGTTGCCGTGGTACCGGTACCATCGCCCCCCTTTGCAAAAGGGGGGTTGGGGGGATTTACTTAGCATGACAAGTCAAACACACCACGCTGCCTTTAGGGTCGACACGTAAAAATGTAGGGTTATAATCCACATGGGGGTCGTGGCACGAGGCGCATTCCACATAGGGCTGCGGCTCCCCGGCAAAGCGACCACGCGTACCGACGCGGGTATACAGCTTCATATCGGTTTTCTCGAACGCCAGCGACCCTTCCACGGGCGTATTCACCCACCACACCCGCTCGGTGCCGACGATGGCGGTATTCGCCTGATTAAAGTCTTTGTCCGCACCCGGACCAGAGGGATTTAGCGATGAATAACCGCCACCCGCATACTGAATGCCCACCGGATGGTCATTGGTCAGGTCTTTGCCCAGATTGGTCACCACATGCGGCGGAGCGATGCGGCCACCCACCGTAGACGCCTGACCACTCCAGCGACCCGTGTTAAAGCCCTGCACAACGCGCCCCGACCCCGGCTCATTGAGCAGCGAATCCATCGCCTGAGTGCCGTCATGGCACGACAAACAGGCCAGCGACACCGAGCCAATCTGCTCTACATGGGCGTCCAGCGTGGTAGTGCCCATCTGATCGTAGGTCTGGAAGCCGCTGGAGTCGAGATTGCGGTTCCACAGCGGCACCGCCGCCGCTTCATTGGCGCCGTGCGGCGTATGGCAAAACACGCAGATTTCACGCGTACCACTGAACTGGCTGGCCGCATTAATGCCAGTGCTGCCCAGATTATGCTTGGTATTGAAAACACCGGCGCGCGCCCCGTCGGCGGTAAAAAGCAGCACACCGCCAGCCGCCAGCAATAGCAGCACAGCAATAATCAGATTTTTTCCGGCCGTCGACGGGCTACGGTGCTTCATCGTCATTCATCCACCCCTTATCTTTAGCTTTCTAACACACGGGGTTTTGCGCTGTCAATGAAAGTGGGGAATCGGGGCAGAAAAACAAAATAAACCCGTGATGACAAATAAAAAAACGGGCACCCCTTTGCGATAACAGGGTGCCCGTTGATGTCCTTCCCCGAGACTACCGGGAAAGGGAGATACAAGCGGAGCGTGGCTCCGCTACATATTTTTACTTGGAAGAAAAGGTGTGGTTAAGACCTACGGAGAAGGACGAAACATCCTGACCGGTTACACCACCCACGCCCTTCAGGCTGTAGGCAGCGCCAGGATCATTGCTAACCATCGAGTACAGAGCATACACCTCGGTGGTCTTGGACAGAGCCTGAGCCGCACCCAGGGAGAACTGGGTCGCTGCATTATTGGCGATGCTGGAGGTCTCATCGGCACTGCCGTAGGCGGCCTTCAGGGTGGTATCACCCATCTTGTGGGAGGCATTCAGATACCAAATGTTATAGCTATCGCTACCGGCAACACCCGAGTCCACTTGCTCGAACAGCGCACCCAGCTTGGTGCCCTGACCGAGGTCATAGCTGCCGCCCAGCTTAATGTCGACGGCATCGTCGTTGGCAGCAACACCAGT
>JANOOA010000132.1:0-6126 GCA_031421115.1 Gammaproteobacteria bacterium
CCCGGGAAAGGGAATATCAAGCCTGCTGATACTGAAATGGCCTTATTACGCAAAGAGTTAGGTATTGTGCGTGAAGAGAGGGATATTTTAAAAAAAGCGTTGGGCATCTTCTCATCGCCGCGCAAATGAAGTATCAATTTATGCAACAGCATGTGGCGCAATTCAGCGTCGAGAGGATGTCCTGTGTGTTTAAGGTATCGCGCAGTGGTTATTACCGATTTATTAACGCAGAACGCTCCGCGCGTGCCCAGGAAAATGATCGGCTATTAACGAAAATCAAAGTCATACATGACGCGAGCCGTCACACCTACGGCAGCCCGCGCATTCATGCCGAGCTAGGGTGTCAGGGTGAAACCTGCTCACGTCCGCGTGTCGCCCGCTTGATGAAGTATGCCGGAATACAGGCGAAGATGGCGGCACGTTATAAAGTCACCCCGCGCGCCAACCCCAAGGCACCGGCCGCGCCCAATCTGTTGATGCAGGATTTCACTGCCAAGGCACCCAATCAGCGCTGGGTAACGGATATTACCTATGTTGCAACCGCACAGGGTTGGCTGTATGTGGCGGCCGTATTGGATTTGTTTTCGCGGCGCATTGTGGGACTCTCAATGAGCGCCACAATGACCACAGAGTTGGTTTTAAATGCGTTAAATCAGGCCGTTATCCATAGGCGACCTGCCGCGGGCCTAACGCATCATTCGGACAAGGGCAGTCAATACACCAGCAAAGACTTCCGGAAACGGCTCGCTGAACATGGCATGCTTGCCAGCATGAGTGGCACGGGGAACTGCTAAGATAATGCAGCGATGGAAAGCTTTTTCCATACGCTTAAAACAGAGCATATCTATTTTGAGCACTACGCTACGCGTGAGCACGCTAGGCAGAGTATTTTTGAATATGTGGAAGTATTTTATAATCACCAACGCCGACATTCCACCCTGGGATATGATTCGCCCATGGCGTTTGAACATAGGTGGGCGCAACAGCAGGAGGTTTCTCTTCTTGCTGTCCATTAAAAGGTTGCAAGATCACAGGTGTGCTTCAAGGTGGTCACCTCACTGGCCGAGTTGGTGGGGTGAGTTACGCGGGAAGTTATGACCGCCCGTCACGTCACTTTCTGGAAAGTTCGAGCTTTTTGATTTTTTGCAGGAGTTTTTCGGATTACAGGGCGACATATTCTGCGATTTAAAAGATGTTTCTTGCGCGCGACGATGACGCCCACCTAAAGAACTCAAACTAATCCACCCGCACCGTCAAAACCTCCTCTATTGAAGTCTTTCTCTGCCAGGCCAGCATCAAGGCCTGTTCAGTAATGCGTGTCATACCCTGCTCAGTGGCTTTCTGGGTGATGTCTGCCGCAGATTTTCCCTGGCTGATCATTAACGCAATTTCAGGCGTGACATGCAGCAGCTCACATACTGTGGTACGGCCATGATAGCCAATCTGGTTGCAGGTCTGGCAACCTTGACCGCGATAGAATGTGTCGGAAGCGGCGAGGTTAAATAAGCTGCGTACTGCCGGGCTGACCTCTTCTTCACGCAGGCATTTCGGACAATTCAGCCGCACCAGACGCTGTGAAATCACCCCCAGCAACGTAGAGCCCAATAAATAAGGTTCTATGCCCATTTCAGTCAAACGCGTAATAGTGCCTGCGGCCGTATTGGTGTGCAAGGTACTAAATACCAAGTGTCCGGTTAACGCAGCTTTGTTGGCAATACGCGCCGTTTCTTCATCGCGGATTTCACCCACCATAATCACATCGGGATCATGGCGTAAAAAATTCCTTAATACTGCAGCAAACGTATAACCACGATCAGAAGCGACTTGCACTTGCTCGATACCCTCCATCTCATATTCCACTGGGTCTTCTACGGCGAGGATGTGCGGCTCTCTTTTTTTAACCTCGTTAAGCAAAGCATACAGGGTAGTTGATTTTCCGGATCCTGTCGGGCCCGTCACTAAAAACAAACCGTGGGGCTTGGATACCAGATCTTTAAGGATAGCGACTTCTTTATCCTGTATCCCGAGTTTCTCCAGTGGCTTTAACCCTGCCTCTTTATCAAGAATGCGGATAACAACACTTTCACCGCATACGGTGGGAATAACAGAGATGCGTAGATCAATACTTTTTCCGGCGCGCACCATACGCGCATGCCCGTCCTGCGGTAAACGCCGCTCAGAAATATCCATTTCTCCAGTGATTTTAATACGGCTTACAAGAGGCGCCAATAGTGACTTGTTGATCGTCTGTGAATAATTCATTTTTCCATCAATGCGGTAATATACATTCACACGATCTGTCTCAGGGCGGATATTGATATCAGACGCGCCGCGTATTACGCCCTGTAATACAATGGCATTAAGAAGACGCACAATGGGTTTTTTATGTGCCTCCTGCTCAACAATATGAGTGGACTCATGTGCTTTTGCAGTGGCGCGGATCGGATCCATCTGCATATCTTCAAGCGCTTCGTGTTCATCATAAGTGCCGTAATGTTTATGCACTGTCATGCTGATATCTTGCGCTGACGCTTTCACAGCCTCAATATTCATCTTGGTGTTAAAACGTAACATGTCTATCACTTTCTGTTCCAGAGGATCTTCCAAAGCAACAATTAACTTACCCCCAATCTCGGCCAAGGGGAAAACGTTCAGCTGCATGGCGAGATCGGCAGATATTTTACTTACGGTATGTGCTAACGCCTGAAAGTCCTGTAGTTTCACAAAGGGAATACCAAGTTTTCTGGCCATGGCAATATCAACTTGCGCCAGCGTTACTACCCCTTTTTCAATCAATAGTTGTCCCAGATGTTTTCCCGGCATAGCGCGCTGCTTAGCTAGTGCGTCATCCAGTTGTGCCTGGCTAATCAGGCGCTCTTCAAGCAGAAGCTGCCCCAAGGGCTGGTCAGGCAAATGTTTTTGTGCATGCAGGACTGCTTGTATGTCCTGGGCATTTTTAACTGTTACAGCTTGCATTTGCATCGCACCTTAATATTAAGCGGGATTATTACTTTGGTATTTTTGACGCGACACCCAGTACTTTTTAGCTCATTTTTAGTCAATAGTTTGACATTATGGCGTAAAATTCTTGGTGCAACCGAGGCTGCATTACAAAATACAAGGCTAAAGCGCGCCTGAAAAACACCACCTTATCCTCTATGTCGGCATTTTTCACGAAAATATGAGTTGGCACAGTTATCGCATATGGCTGTGTTGCCAAGGAGGTATTCCATGAGAACCGTAGAGCAGTCTGCCACGCGCAATTTTACTTATCCTGATTTGACCCACGCCACTCCGGTATGGCCAACTGAGGCCATTGCCATTGCGACCAAGCAACCCATTTCAGATGAAAGTTTGCGTATCACGCGGGCTCTGCAAACCACGCTGGATACGGAAGAGCTTCTTGAAACATTTCATAAAGAAATCAAGAAACTTACCTCGTATACTGGACTTTCCTACAGCAATATTCCTCAAGGAATCGAATATACCGTCGGCAAGATTGCGCCACATGCCTGCACTTATCACCTGGTGATTGCGGGCGAATCCCTTGGTGAGCTGAGCTTTACCCACCGCAAGAAATTTACCAATCAAGAAACCATGATTATTGAGTATCTGATGTGCAGCCTGGTTTATCCGCTACGCAATACTTTAATGTATAAACATGTCTTGCAAATGGCCTTGAAAGACCCCCTCACCGGTGTAAATAACCGGGTTGCGATGGATTCTACATTGCAGCGTGAAGTGGAGCTGGCACACCGTTATAGCACACCGTTATCACTGATTGCACTGGATATTGACTACTTCAAGCGCATTAATGATACTTACGGCCATACTACGGGTGATTGTGTCTTGAAAGCAGTAGCGGCAGCGGCCGTGTCCAGCATTCGCAGTACCGATATTATTTTCCGCTTTGGTGGCGAAGAATTTATTATCCTGTTAAGCAACACCGCTGAAGAAGGCGCTCTGTGTCTGGCCGAACGCATTCGTCAACGCATACAAGCGGAAAAATATGTCTGCAATGAGGCAATGATTGCCGCTACGGCCAGTCTGGGCGTCGCTTGCCTGGAAAAAGGTGAAAACATTCACTCTCTGTTTTCGCGGGCAGACCAGGCACTTTATCGCGCCAAATCGGAAGGACGTAATTGCGTGAAACTGGCCTGACGTACACTATAAATTAAGGGGGAGAAGAAACCCACTCACTATTCTGAGCTTCAGATATTCTGTAATTTCGCACGCCTCAATTCCCCAGGGCCTACGCCAACGATGCGCTTAATGCTGTGGGAGAGAAAGATTTAACCTCGTTTCCACGCATGATAACGCTCAACCCACACGAGTAAACGCTGCGGTGCATGCGCGCGCTTCCATTCGCCCGCCGCATATTTATTGGCCTCTGAAAGTGTGGGATATGTATGAATTGTGCCGAGAATTTTATTCAGACCCAAACCATGCCGCATCGCCAGTACAAACTCTGCCAACAAGTCACCTGCATGCTCACCGACGATGGTGACGCCGAGAATACGATCTTTACCCGGGACAGTAAGCACTTTGACAAAGCCATGCGCAACACTGTCAGCGATGGCTCGATCAAGATCATTCAGTTCATAGCGAGTGATATCGTGAGGAATGCCTTTGGCCTTGGCTTCCTGTTCGTTCAGTCCCACGCGCGCTACTTCAGGGTCAATGAAAGTAGCCCAGGGCACCACGGAATAATCTACCTTGAATTTTTTGAATTCCCCAAATAGCGCATTCACTGCGGCATACCATGCCTGGTGAGCGGCGATATGCGTTAGCTGATAAGGCCCCGCCACATCACCGGCGGCGAAAATATTAGGATAGAGTGTTTCCAGAAATTCATTGGTGATGACGGTGCGCTGGGTCTGAATACCTAATTCCTCCAGACCATAGCCGGCAAGCCGGGCTGCCCGGCCCACGGCACACAGCAAGATATCAAACTCAATTCGCTTTTCTATTCCGTCATGTTCAACCACAATAATTTTTCTGTTATTACTCTTTTCGCAACGCAGAGCCTTATGACTGGTTAACACTGTTACACCATCGGTTTCGAGCGCGATGCGCGCTAATGCCGACACCTCTTCATCTTCACGGATCATGATGCGCTCATCTGACTGCACCAGCACTACCTGAGAGCCAAGTCGAGCGAAACTTTGTGCCAACTCACAACCAATCGGCCCACCGCCCAGCACCAGCAAACGCTGCGGAGCAGTATCCAGCCTGGAAAATTCATCCCATAACGTATCGCTGGTGACATAACCCACTTCTTCAATGCCTGGTAAAGGGGGAATCAATGGCCGCGCACCGGTGGCGATGACGATGCTGCGCGTGGTTAATCGACGCGTACCACCCTCGTTCAGCGCAATCTCTACCGTCCAGGGATCAATTATTTTTGCATACCCTTGCAAAACCTCAACCCCCAGCTTTGTGTAACGCTCAATACTGTCATGCGGCTCCACAGCACGAATAACTTCGTGTATGCGCGCCATCACTGCTTTGAAACTGAAGCGTGGTGATACACGCTCCAATCCATAACGATCAGCCGTCGCCATCTGGTGCGCAAGCTTGGCACTTTTGATGAGCGCCTTACTTGGTACACAGCCGTAGTTAAGGCAGTCGCCGCCCATCTTGTGCGCTTCAATCAACGTAACTTTAGCTTTGACAACCGCAGCGATGTAGGACGTGACTAATCCAGCAGCGCCACCGCCAATCACAATCAGGTTGCGATCAAATGACGCGGGACGTTTCCAGTGATTTTCACGGCTATACACGCGGCGCTTTTGTATCCATTGGATGATCCGCTTGGCAATCAAGGGAAACACACCCAGCAAAGCGAAAGACAACAACAGCCCCGGCGAAACAATGCCAGACAGACTGTCAATTTGCGCGAGTTGTGTGCCCGCATTGACATACACCAGCGTGCCCGCCAGCATACCCACTTGACTCACCCAATAAAAAGTAACAGTGCGGATGGATGTCATACCCATCAACAGATTGATCAGAAAGAACGGAAACACCGGCACCAGCCGCAGCGTAAAAAGATAAAGCGCGCCCTCTCGCGCTATGCCATCATTAATGGCACTGAGCTTGTCACCGAAACGGCGCTGAATACTC
>JANOOA010000133.1:0-4626 GCA_031421115.1 Gammaproteobacteria bacterium
CGCCGCCGTCCAGGCTGATAAAATCCGGTGCGCTGTCGGTGCCCCGGCATAAAATGCTTTCACAGAGGCTGAGAATCGCGGCCTCTGATCCCAGCACGGTTTTAATACCCACCGGCAAGCCGGTGACATCGCGGATGCGCATGATCATATCCAGTAGCTCATCGTCATTCTTGATATCGGGATGACGATTGGGGCTGTCGGAGGGTTGGCCTAAGGGTATGCCGCGGATGCGCGCCACTTCTTCCGTGACTTTAATGGCGGGCAGCACGCCACCGCGTCCCGGTTTGGCACCTTGCGCCAATTTTATTTCAAACGCGCGCACATGTTGCGCGATGTCGCGCAAGTGCGTGTCACTGAGATGCCCTTCCAGATCGCGCACACCGTATTTGGCGGTGCCGAGTTGAAAAATGACATCGCAGCCGCCTTCGATATGATAAGGCGCCAAACCACCTTCGCCAGTATTCAGCCACACCCCGGCTTTTGCCGCGCCATGTGACAGCGCACGCACCGCCGGGGCGGATATTGCGCCATAACTCATGGCGGAGATGTTGATGATTTTCGACGCAGTAAAGGGTTTGTTACACTGTGGACCGATAATCAGGGGCGGGGTAGTTTGACGTTCTTCTTCCAGCACCGCGTACGGTGCATTAACGAAAATCAGCGATCCTGGTTCGCGTAAATCATTGGTGGAGCCGAAGCCGATGATGCCACCCAGATTCTTTGCGGTGCGATATATCCAGGTGCGCGTAGCGCGGTTGAATGGCAGCTCCTGCCGGTCGTGGGCGAAAAAATATTGACGAAAATATTCGCCTTGCCGCTCCAGAAAATAACGCAACCGGCCAATGATCGGAAAATTGCGTCGCACCGCGTGTTCTGTTTGCGCAACATCCTGAATAAACATCAATACCAGGGCCAGCATCACCAGGCCGGCCGTCCAGCCCATAATGACGATGATCCACGATGCGATGTCGGTAATGCTCATGGAGGTAGATGGCTTGTCCTGCCGGTTTCTAATGTAGGGTGGGTTATCTAACCCACCCTACATTTGGTCATTCGTGTCTTCCCTTATTTATCGGCAGGACGGGCGGCTTTGTTTAATCTGAAAACATTACTCCCACAGTCCGCGCAGCACCATATCGGTGAGGCTGACAATGCCAATCACTTCGCCGTTTTTAGGTTAAATGCTCTTCCACCAGAAACAACTGAAAAAAAGCAATCACCAGAATCACCGGCGCAAGGTCACGGAGGCTGCCCAGTAGCGCATTAAAAAAATATAATGTGTGATTTTTCAATGGTTTTATCAGTATGGAAACGCCAATAAAGATCAAGTTTTGCACAATTCCGGTCGATACCAGTATAATAGGCCATCTTTACAAAACCGTGTCAACCCCGTCTTGCTGTCGCGGAACTGAATCTATAGGGGTTGATCTGTATTGGATGACTTGCAATCACCCCCTGTTATAAGGGATGATTAGCCTATTCGGCGCTGTTAATCAAGCACCTTGGCCGTCAGAAAAGTGCCTGTGCATTGATAGAATATACATTAAACACCATCCTGGCAGGGATAACGGGTAATGTGACCTGCCAGGCATGCCGCCGTGAGGAGAGCAAGCAATGTTTAATTACAAATTATTACGGGGTGATCATACCGCACTCATGTTACCGCTGTTGC
Organism: Gammaproteobacteria bacterium; assembly: GCA_031421115.1. Taxonomy (GTDB): domain Bacteria; phylum Pseudomonadota; class Gammaproteobacteria; family Ga007554. The sequence continues at coordinate 1,673 of JANOOA010000133.1, forward strand.
TGGTAGGGTTATTGCTCGCCGCTCCGGCGCAGGCCGTACATATTTTCAGTGTGAACTCAGATGTTGATGCGGCTGACACCAACCCCGGCGATGGTTCGTGTGTTGCCCCCATCGGTGGTGGCAACCTCGGTTGTACTCTTCGTGCCGCCGTGCAAGAAGCTAACGCCTTGTTTACGGCTGCTACACCCCACACCACCAATATCACCATTGCCTTGCCGCAGGGAACATTCACCCTGACAGGCGCTGCCAACGAAGATAACGCCGCCAGCGGTGACCTGGATATTCTGGGCACTTGCCAGAACGCCAGCATTAACACGCCGTGTCTTACCATTAAGGGTATTAGTGCGGTGGGCACTATCATTAATGGTGCTTTCTTGGATCGGGTGTTTCATATCGTGGGCAGGAATACGGTGAAGATTACTGGCTTGACTATCCAGAATGGCAGGGCAGCTAACGACAGCGGTGGCGGCATAAAAAATACCAATGGCTGGGTGACGCTGGAAAATTGCCGGGTTACTAATAGCGATGCGGGCACTGCCACTGGCTCGGGTGGCTATGGTGGCGGCGGTATTTATAACGGCGTAAGCGCCCAGATGGTGATTAATGACTGTGTTATTCGGGATAACCAGATTTACAATTTTGATACGCAAGGGCCAAACGCATTTGTCGGTGGTGGTGGCATTTACAATAGCGGTGTCCTGACACTGAAAAAGAGTTATGTTGAGTCTAATACGGGTCGTCCCTTTGGTGCGGGTATACAGAATAATAAAGGACCGACGGCGGCGAGTGGCGTGCTCACCGTAGAAGACAGCATTATACGTGATAACAAATCCACGAGCTTCGTTAACGCGGGTGGTGTGGGTGGCAGTGGCAGTACTGGCAGTGGCGGGGGTATCAGCAATCATGGCGGTGCGGTGATCCTGACACGCACTATTGTTCGCGCCAACGAAGCGATTGACGGGGGTGGAGTATCCAACGTCAGCGGCGTGAGTCTGAATGGCACGGTGGATGGTAGTCTGCGAGTGATCGCCAGCGTGATTGACGGCAACAAGGGCGGGGGAATATTTAACCAGGGGTCGGTGGATATTAGTTACAGCACTATCAGTGCGAATTCCGCGCCCGGTTTTGGTTATCTTCCCGATGGTGCGGGTATTCATAACCGTGCCCCCGGCAGTGTGCTGGTGGCCAATAGCACCATTACGCGCAATGTTGCTGTCAGGAGTGGCGGGGGTATTTTCAATGGCCGCAGCATGACGCTGACCAACGTCACTCTGAGCGGAAATCAGGCCAACAATGGTAGAGAAATTTTTGCCAGCGTAGATCCAACCCAGGATCGCACCAAGCTGCTTAATTCATTACAAAATACCATTATTAGTGGCGATGCGGTTGGCACCGCCCCCCTATTTCCCGGAGTGCTATCGCCATTCGACTGTATGAGCGGTTTTCAAGACGCGGTGGTGGCTATTGTTCCAGCGGATAATCTGGTTACGTCTGTCGGCAACAACCTGGAACGCGGGGATAGTTGTGCCTTGCGAGGTCCCAATGATCGCCCCAATACTGCGGCGGGTCTTGATGTGTTGAGCCAAAGCGGTATTGCTACCGAGACGCTACTTTTGGACAATACCCATCCTGCCGTGTTTGTACCTCTGCCAGGCAGCGCCGCGATCGGCGCGGGAACCTGCATCAATAAATTTGATCAGCGTCTTTATGGTCGGCCTAATGCCGGATGCGACATCGGCGCGGTGGAAAGAGATGGTGAGCAAGGGGTAAGTAAAGTAGATCTTGAAGTGGCCATAACCGGTAATGTGCCCACAGTATCCCTGGATAACCCAGTGACATATACCATTAAGGTTACCAATAACGGGCCAGCTACGGCTCTGGGCGTTACGCTGGCGGTGCAGATACCATCGGGCACTACTTATGTGGTCTCTTACGGGGCTAATCAGGTGACGGTGGCGTGCTCCTCCTCCGCGACCGGTCGGTTGAGTTGTAGCCTGGCGTCCGATTTGGTAAGTGGCGCGAGCTTTACGGTATTTGTTGTGGTTACACCGGTTAGTGGATTCTTGGGCGGCACAGTTATGGAAACCCGCACCAGGGTGGATGCGGCATCCCCCGGGGATTATTTGCCGGGGAATAACGGTTCACTTGACACTTGTTCAAGTGGTGGGTGTGTGTTGACAGCGATTGTTCAGCCCAATAATAACTTTGGCGCCAGTGATGGCGGTGGTGGTTCCTTTGGCTCCCTGGATCTCCTGTTGTTACTGGGTGCGCCCGGCGCACTTCTGCTGCGTCGCCGCAAAACCCGGGTGTAGGGGTGCCGTGCGTACCATGACCCGATAAACAAATGAGATTTTATTGAGGCCTGGAAATGACGCAGCATGCCCGTTTATTACCGCTTGGCGTAGACGAATATCTGGAAGGTGAATTGCATAGCCAGGTGCGCCATGAATATGTGGCGGGTCGTGTGTTCGCCATGACGGGCACCAGCCGGGCGCATAATCTGATTGCCGGGAATTTTTACGCTGCCCTGCGTGCTCATTTACGTGGCGGCTCTTGCCGGGTATTCATGTCTGACCTCAAAGTGCGCGTGCAAAAAAACAATGCCTTTTACTACCCGGATATTGCAGTGACTTGTCATGCTGCTGATACCCAAACCCATTATCTGACGCATCCCTGCCTTGTTATCGAAGTGCTATCCCCCACCACAGAAGGCATAGATCGGCGTGAAAAGCTGTTGGCGTACCAGACGCTGGACAGCCTCAAGGAATATGTGCTGGTCGCTCAAGAGACGATGCAGGTGGAGGTATATCGCCGTGAGTCTGATGGCGGGGCGGGTGGCTGGTGGGTGGATACCTATAATGCAGGCACCGAAGCCGTGCATTTGGCGTCAGTGGGATTGACGGTGCCAATGGCTGCGGTGTATGAAGAAGTAGTTATGCCATTCTCGGCGTAGC
>JANOOA010000134.1:0-2836 GCA_031421115.1 Gammaproteobacteria bacterium
ACGATTTATGACGAACTCAAGCGAGGGCGACGTCATCGCGGCGGACAATACTGCCCGCAACCGTGCGCAACGACGCTGTGATCGTGCAAGGCGGCGCTGTGGCGGCAATGCGCGCGGCAAGTCCGTTGCGCTTTGGCAAGAGGTCAAAAAGCAACTCAAGATGGGAAAGACCCCTGACGAAATAGCCGGTCGTCTTCGACTCCTCAATGCGCCTGCCCGCGTCAGCGCGCAGGCGATCTATAAACATGTCTGGCGACATCAATGAGTATTTAGGGACAGACCACGTTTTCTTTTTGCCGCCGATGAAAGGTACACCGTCGGTCGTTGCCCTCCGCCTGGCTTCTGCCGATGCCTTCTTGAGGGCATCCAGAATGCGTGCGTCTTCTGTCTTTAGCTGTGCTACGCCTTTTGTGCGAGCTCGTTGAGCGTTATCCATTTCTGCTCCTGAAGAATCAGTTTTCTGCTTCGCGTGCCGACGGCAATTTGCACGGGCGGCGATAAGTAATTATCAAACACTTTCCACCGATTCACGAGAGGGATGTACAGCCCGAACAGATTCTTCAAGCTGCGACGTGCCATGGGGGTCAGACACCGTTTAACTATCGCTCATCGCCCTTCAGTACGGGTGAATCAGGCACCATTTTCAGGAATTTCTTGAAGTCACTTCGCTTTCCCTTGGCTGCTTCGGCCTTGAGGTAGTCGAGTGTCATCACCGATGCCATTTTTTCGGCAGCGGCGCTGGCGATAAATTGGTTCACCGAAATTTCGTCGCGTTCGGCCAGTTCCTTGATTTTCTGGTGCACGGAATTTGGCAGGCGAATGGTCAGGGCGCTCATGGTTTTCTCCTTAACAGGTTCAATAGTTCGGCAGGCGTAATCACCTGCAACTTCAATTCTTCTACGCGGCGAAAGTCTTTCACGTTATGCGTCACGATGTATTCGCAGCCGGAGGAGACGGCACATTCCACGATCATATCGTCATCGGGGTCACGCGAAAACGGCCTCCACAAGAAATGCACATCTTGTAAATGCGCGATGGATGCGAGATATCGCAAGAATGCCAAGGCGTCATCGGCTGTCGCTCCGGGGGGCAGGTTCTCCGGCCTGGTCATGACCGCCTGCCACTCGGTGTAGACCGCAATGGTCAACGCGATCTCGATCTCCGGTGTCGGCAACATAGACACAAGCTTGAAGCTTGCGCCATTGCGGGAACGGGCGGCGGCGACCAGAACCGAGGTGTCGAGGACAATTCTCATGGTATCGCCAGTATAACCATTTATTCAGAAAATCCAAAGGCCAGTCTCGCATTTCTCAGCAAAGCCCAAGGCAACTTCTCGAAACCTCCAGAGTTCGTCATTCCAGCGGAGGCTGGAATCCAGTCCGTTCGTATTTTCAAAAGCTTGGACGGGACTGGGTCCCAGCCTCTGGGACGACGAGGTTTTTAGAAGTTCCCCCAAGATAGGCCAAGTATCCACGAGCCATTCCAAGCAAAAGTGCTCCGCATTCCGCGCCGGAGCTTGAGTTTGTGGATCATTTTCGTTGGTTTTAGCGCGATCTACTTTGCTTTTTAGGCGGCAATAGTTCTTTCAGAGGTCCGTTGCCGAAAGCGGATGTTTGGATGATGGCACCACCACCATTGCGTTGCCCATCGCGAGTGCGGTGTCGGCGAGTGTGGCGAATGCGAGTAGTGGTTGGTCATCGGGCATCAGCATGCCAATGACGCCCATCGGTTCATTCATCGCGAGGGTGACGTTGCGGTACGGTGTGCCGTGGATGCGGCCGTCGTATTTGTCCGCCCATGCGGCGGCGGTGAATAATGCGTCGATGGCGAGTTCGACTTCGGCGCTGGCGATGGCGGAAATCGATTGCTTTTGCACCGAATGGCGTCGGCGTATTTCGTAAATCATGTCCATGTCAATCACTCCAGATACCCCCGGTAAAAATACCGGATGGTTACATACCAGGGTGGAAACTATTGGACGCTGTTTCCACCCCTAAACTGGAAAGTTTTGCACGCTGATTGACACGCTAAAAGTGAACAACATGCTGAATCAGTCGGAAACAAATGTGGCGGGTGAACTTGCCAAACTGTTCTCAAATCCGCTACACTTGTTCTCAATATGAGAACATCTTCGACATCCTCAGTTACCCCACTTTCATCTCCACCGCTGGTCGAGGTGTTGTTTGGCGCATATCGTCGTCAGATATTGGCGTTGCTGCTGTTGCGACCGGAAGAGAGTCTTTACGTGCGCGAAATTGCGCGTCTGACAGGTGTCCCTGCAGGTTCGCTCCACCGCGAGCTCAAACTTTTGGCTGAGGCAGGGTTGCTCAAACGAACCGAGTCTGGCAACCAAGTGCGCTATCAGTTAGACCAGACTTGCCCGATTCAAGAGGAACTCGCGGGCATTTTTCGCAAGACTGCTGGGCTGGCGGACGTGTTGCGCGAAGCCTTGGCGCCGCTAATCAAAAAAACGTCGCTGGCATTTGTTTTTGGCTCCGTCGCATCGGGGAAAGAGCGTGCAACGAGTGACGTGGATGTGCTCGTGGTGGGCTCGGCAACGTTTGCTGCAGTGGTGGGGGCGCTAGCGCCTGCGGGCGAGCGCCTTCGACGCGCCGTCAACCCAGTGGTGATGACAAAAGCATCATTCTCAAAAAAGTTGCGCGAGGGGGACCGCTTTGTTTCGCGCGTGGTGAAAGAGCCAAAAATATTCCTGATGGGGGACACAAGTGACCTTGCAAAATTTGCTGAGGATCGGGCAGCTTAAGACTCACCCTGCGGACGCAGGCGAAATTCAGCGGCTGCTCGCGGCCGCTGAGCGCAATCTGCATGATTCGGG
>JANOOA010000135.1:0-3908 GCA_031421115.1 Gammaproteobacteria bacterium
CGCCGCCAGCAATAATGCGTTGGGTGTTGCTTCCGTGGCGTGGCAAGCCAGGGTGATGCCAATGCGGATCAGCCAGCCCGACGGTTGGGCCTCGTTCAGCACTATTGCCAATGGCCTCACCTGGGCCGTCAACAATGGCGCACGGGTTGCCAATATCAGTTACGGTGTATCGGGCAGCAGTTCGGTGCAAAGCGCCGCGCAATATATGCGTAGCAAAGGCGGTGTAGTGGTTGTGGCCGGTGGTAACAGTGGCGTGTATGACGCTACGCTTCCCCATGCTTCCATGCTGTCAGTGGCGGCCACCGACAGCAACGACGCGCGCACCAGTTGGTCTACCTATGGCGAATTTATTGATATTTCTGCACCAGGTTTGGGTATCTGGACGACGGCAAGGGGCGGCGGTTATGCCGCAGTGTCAGGTACATCTTTCGCCAGCCCCACCACGGCAGGGGTTGCCGCGCTGATCAAGGCGGTGAACCCTGGTCTTGCGCCCGATCAGGTTGACGCTGTTCTTGTTTCTACTGCCAATGACCTGGGTGTCAGTGGCTATGATATTTATTACGGCCATGGCCGTGTCAATGCGGCAGCGGCGGTTGCCATGGCGTTGACAATGCCGGTTGCGGATAGTACGGCTCCGGTGGTGGCCATTGCTTCACCGGGGGCCGGATCGACGGTGTCCGGTGTGGTATCGGTCAGCATCAATGCCAGTGATAATGTGGGCGTGGCGCGGGTTGATTTTTATGTCAACGGCAAGCTTATTGGTAATAGCACCGCCGCACCTTACAGCTTTAGCTGGGACTCAATGCTGGTTGCGAATGGCTCAGCCAGTCTGGTGGCTTATGCAGTCGATGCCGCCGGTAATCAGGGCGCCTCGCAGGCTGTCAGCGTCACTGTTTCCAATAACACGACTTCTTCGACGGTGACAGCGCCCGATACCACGGCGCCTACCCTGCGCCTGCTCAATCCGGCGCGGGGCAGTACTGTGACTGGCATTGTGCCGGTTCAATTGGCTGCCACGGACGACAGGGCGGTGAGCAGCCTGAGCCTGTACATTGATAATGCCCTGGTGAGCATGACTAACACGGGCACATTAACGTATAATTGGGACACTACAAAAATTGCCACAGGAAAGCATGCATTGCGGGCCACGGCGGTGGATGCGGCGGGCAATACCACGACGCTGAACTCTTTCGTCAGAAAGTAATTCCGGCGGATTTTTTATAACAGATGCCGGAGCCTGTCGCTGGCTCCGGTTTTTTTATTTTATAATCATGGTGTTGGGCGGTTTTTTGCGTACCTGCCGGAGATTTTACAGATCCGCAAGCTTTTTTGTGTGATTATGCCAGGAAGCTTCGCTTTACACAATCCTGCAGATTTTGAATGTTAGCCCCAAGTAGTAATGTCCGCTTTCTCCCAAGTAGAAATGTCCGCAAGGACGGATTCAAAAACCAACTGCAACAGCCAAAAATAGCGGCGGGGCCGTTTAAAAAATAACAATAATATCAATATATTATGGATATTTTTCGGCGAAAAAGAATGGCACGGTCTACGCCGTATGACTACGCACCCAACGTACCAGACTGTTTAAATCCAGCGCCCCGGACTGGCGCGCAATTTCCTGACCTTTTTTGAAGATGATCAAGGTAGGAATGCTGCGAATTCCAAATTCGCCGGCTATCCCTTGCTCTGCCTCGGTATTCAACTTGGCCAGACGCGCCTGTGGCTCCAACTGGACAGCCGCCTGCTCAAAAGCCGGCGCCATCACTTTGCACGGGCCACACCACGGCGCCCAGAAATCTACCACCACGGGTACATCACCCTTGGCGATGTGCCCGTGGAAATTAGCGTGCGTTAAAACCAGCACTTGCCCGGTAAATAAAGGCCGTTTGCATTTACCACATTTTGCGACGCTGTCCAAACGGGCACGCGGCAGCCGATTAGTGGCATCACAATGGGGACACACCAGATGCAGGGATTCGTTTGTCATATTCAGAGCCTTACCTATTCACAGTAGTTCAATTGCCGTTAAAACTTAATATAAATGGGGCCCCAGGTAGGCTAAATCAAGACACGGCGGTTGCGGCGATGCGCGTGAGAAATATTCAGTAACGTGTTTTAACACCGTACCATACACGCCCCACCATTTCATGCAAAGCAAGATTGGATATATCCAGGGCGCGTGCCGTAGGTATCCACGCATACCCGCCTTTTTCAAGCGGTGAAGGGGTGGCGAAGGCGGTGGGCGCAGGGATGACTTTAAGGCCGGTCTTTTCAAATACATCGACGGAACGCGGCATGTGCCAGGCGTGGGTGACGAGGTAAATGTGCTGAATGTTGGCTTTAGATAATAGCGCCTGACTAAACGTGGCATTTTCACGGGTAGTGTGGCTTTTATCTTCGACCCATTGTACGGGTATATGAAAATCATTTTCCAGCGTGGCTTTCATGAGTTGCGCTTCGGAAGTGGTTTCGCTTAGCGGCGCACCGCCCGTGACCAGCACGGGCAAGCGGGTGAGGCGGCGCAAATAAGCGCCGTAGCGGACGCGCTCGAGCGTGAGCTTTGATACGGTGTCTGCACCGGAATATTCTGGCGCGCTGGATTTTCGCCCACCCCCAAGAATGACGATAGCTGCCGGACAGGACGTCCCAATGCCGCGAGCGCAGGGATGCGCAGGAGCGGCTGCGGCTTTATTGTGCTGTAGGTCATTATTGGTTAATGCGGGATGGGGCTGCTGCAAGGCATTCATGAGCGTGTATGCAACCCAAGGGGTGCTGACCAGATAGAATGTGCTCAATGAAAGTGCGATGAGGGCTACGGCGGTTTTTCGCCATTTACTTAACAGTAAAATAAAACCAACGGCCACTACAATAAAGTTAATGGCAGGAGGGAACAGGATTATCTCAAGGGTGCGGGTGAGTAATACGCTCATGCGGCGGGTTCATCGGCGATCTTGCCGGATATATTAATGGCATTGGCAATGGCGGCGATACGTTGGCGGCGCAAACGTTCGACAAGCGTGGCGCCGGTTAGTCCGGCATCGACCAGGGCTTGCGCATCGACGCTTTGCATGGCGTGAAATGCGCTGCGGAAAATGGCGGCTTGTGGATAAGGCGCGTCTTCGTAGCCGGGTCGTCCGCGTGCATCGGCTTCGCAGGCGATGATAAAATTTTCAAAGCGCTGCGGGCGGCGCATGGCGTCGAGCGCGTGCAGGGTATCGTATAATGTGGTGGGGCGTAATTCAGCGGCGCGGTGGCAGTGGGTATGGTATTTTGCGGTGAGCACAGCAAGATCACGAAACTCATTCGGCACGCGCCAGTGTTTGCAGAAGGCTTTGACCAGGGCGACGCCGCGTGCTTCGTGGCCGATGTGGCGCGGCCATTCTGCGGGCGGCGTGGTGCCTTTACCCAGATCATGCATTAAGGCGGCGAAGCGCACGCACGGCTCGGGGGACAAGCGTGCGGCCTGGTCGATGACCATCATGACATGCACGCCAGTGTCGATTTCGGGGTGATGCTGCGGCGGCTGGGGTACGCCAAACAGGCGGTCGATGTCGGGGAATAATCGCGCCAGTGCATGGCAATCCCGCAGCGTTTCGAAAAACCGCGAGGGCGTGGTTTCGGCCAATGCGCGCACCAGTTCCGCCCAGACACGCTCGGGTACCAGCGCATCGGTTTCACCCGACTCAACCATCTGACACATTAATGTATTGGTTTCCTCCGCGACACGAAACCCCAACGCGGCAAAGCGTGCGGCGAAACGCGCCACACGCAATATGCGCACGGGGTCTTCGCTGAATGCGGGGGAAACATGGCGCAACACGCGCTGTTTGATGTCTTCGACGCCACCAAATGGATCAATGAGGGCGCCGTCTGGCGCTTGGGCAATTGCGTTGATGGTGAGGTCGCGG
>JANOOA010000136.1:0-3206 GCA_031421115.1 Gammaproteobacteria bacterium
TACCGTCTGGGTTTTTCCGTTACACGCCAGCGTAAACTCCAGCACCCAATCACCACCCATTGAAAATTCTCCACCGCGCGCCTGATAAACACCGCTGGCACCTTGCTGCACCATGCTATAAACCGTTTTATCACCGCTCATTTCCATGCCTGGCATGAACTGCCGAAAATCCACCTTGCAATTGCTATTGGGCTGATTGCCGGTCTTGACGGTCGCCACCACTTCCGCATTACTGCCTACCTCGGGTGGATTTGGCGTGGTGTTCACTGACATAAAAAAATCTCCAGCCTGCTGGGTGGCGCCGTCTGACGACCCGCCTGAACATCCCGCCAACAAACCCGCAGCCATGGTCAGTAAAACAGGTATATTGAAATATTTCGCGTCCAACATGATGTTGCTCCTTGGCACTCAACTCATATCAAAATATCACTGACCCCGCTCCAGCTCAAGTAGAATATATCAAGGAGTAACACGCACCATGAAAACCGGCATCATCGGATTGGGCGCGATGGGTTTCCCCATTGCCATGAATTTGCACCAGGCGGGGCACCTGGTCTGCGCCTGGAACCGCACGCACGCCACTATAGAAGCGCTGGCGACGCGTTGTGGTAACCTTGAGATTGCCAGCAGCCCGGTCGCGTTGGCGGCGCGCTGCGAGCTGATACTGATCAGCGTGTCTGCCGACGCAGATGTGCGACAGGTGATAGATGCGCTGTTACCCGCGCTCACCCCCGGCACTATTATCGTCGACACATCCACGGTGAGCGCCGCTACCGCGCGTGACATGGCGCGGCGGGTGGCCGCCCAGGGCGCACAGTTTCTCGATGCGCCGGTCAGTGGCGGTGTGGAAGGTGCAAAAAACGCGACCCTGGCGATGATGGTCGGCGGCGATGCCGCCGCGCTGGAAAAAGCCCGTGCCACTTTACATGCCATTGCCCAACGCATTGTACACATGGGGCCATCAGGCAGCGGTCAGGCCACCAAGGCGGTGAATCAGATTATGGCGGCGGGCATTAACCAGGCAGTCACAGAAGCGTTGGGCTTTGCCCAGGCCATGCAATTACCGCTGGAGAAGGTGATTGAAGTGGTAAGCAGTGGTGCGGCAGGTAACTGGTTCCTCAGTCATCGCGGAGCGACCATGGTGCGTGACAGTTATACACCCGGCTTCAAGGTGGCGCTGCATCACAAGGATCTGGCGATCTGCAAGCGCATGGCAGACGAAGCGAATATTTCACTACCAATCACCGAAGTAACATTAATGCACTATAAAAAACTCATGGACGCCGGTTACGGTGATGAAGATATTTCGGCGCTGTTTCGTTTGAAAAAAGGGGAGTAAAAAATTATGAGCACGATTCGCGTAGAAAAAAATCCCTCACCCCAACAATTACTCGAACTGGGCGTAACGCACTGGCCGATCTGGACTAAAGAAGTGTCAGTATTTCCCTGGACATATGATGGCACTGAAACCTGTTATTTTCTCGAAGGTGAAGTGATAGTCACCCCTAAAAGCGGCATGCCGGTAAAAATTGGCAAGGGTGATTTGGTAATTTTTCCGCATGGCATGTCCTGCACCTGGGATATAACCCACGCGGTGAAGAAACATTACTTCTTTGCTGAAGATTGACCTGCGAGCGACGATCAAATCTACTGCAAAAATCACTTTGCGAGACGCCGCGTAGCCCATAGGGACTATGCTTCAAAACAGGCCTTGGGTGTTTTTTTGCCCATAGCGTTAGCCAAGCCCGAAATGACACACGTAATCCAGCAGTTCCGTCACTTCAATTTCAAAGTGTGAATTGCCAGGCACGTCGAAGCTCTGGCCTGCTTCATAGTTTTCCCACGCCTGGCTACCCGCCAGTTTGACGCGGCAATGACCTTGAGTCACGTCCATGACTTCGGGCGCCTGGGTACTGAAACGGTAGGTGCCGGGCAGCATCACACCCAAGGTTTTCATTTCGCCGGTAGACGTAATAATGGTGCGGCTGGTGACTTTACCATCGTGATAGACGTTGGCTTTCTTTTTGATTTCGACGTTTTTATAACTCATGATTTGCGTTTCCTTAATTTTTCGATCTTAATCTGGCCGCAATGCGCATACGCAAGGCATTCAATTTAATAAATCCACCGGCATCGGCCTGGTTATAAGCGCCCGCATCGTCTTCAAATGTGGCAATGGCGGGATCGAACAACGAGTCGCTCTCGGATTTGCGCCCGACCACCGTGACATTACCCTTATACAGCTTGAGCCGCACCACACCGTTGACGCTGGCCTGGGACGCGTCGATCATCTGTTGCAGCAACTTGCGTTCCGGGCTCCACCAATAACCAGTATAAATCAGGCTGGCATAACGCGGCATAAGTTCATCTTTCAAGTGTGCGACTTCACGATCCAGCGTAATGGATTCGATAGCGCGATGCGCACGCAGCATGATGGTGCCACCGGGTGTTTCATAGCAACCGCGCGACTTCATGCCGACATAGCGGTTTTCGACAATATCCAGACGGCCAATGCCGTTTTTATTACCGAGACGATTCAACGTGGCCAGCACCGTGGCAGGACTCATGGTCTCGCCGTCAATGGCGACGATATCGCCGCTGGCATACGTTAATTCAATATACGTGGGCTTGTCTGGCGCTTGCTCCGGCGGCACAGACCACAACCACATGCTATCTTCGGCTTCGCTCCACGGGTCTTCCAGCACGCCGCCCTCATATGAAATGTGTAGCAGATTGGCATCCATTGAATACGGCGATTGTTTGCCGCGTTTTTTCTCGACAGGGATACCATTTTTTTCAGCATAGGCGAGCAGTTTTTCACGCGAGGTCAAATCCCACTCGCGCCACGGCGCAATCACGCGCACGTCGGGTTTGAGAGCGTAATAACCCAGCTCGAAACGCACCTGGTCGTTACCCTTACCGGTAGCACCGTGCGACACGGCATCGGCTTGGGTGGCAATGGCGATTTCAATCTGGCGCTTGGCAATCAGCGGCCGGGCGATGGAGGTGCCAAGCAGGTATTCGCCTTCGTACACAGCATTGGCGCGAAACATCGGGAACACAAAATCACGCGCAAATTCCTCGCGCAGATCATCGATATAAATTTCTTTAACGCCCATTTGCTGCGCTTTGGCACGCGCTGGTTCAAGCTCTTCACCTTGGCCAATATCGGCGGTAAAGGTCACCACCTCACAGCCATAGGTATC
>JANOOA010000137.1:0-8669 GCA_031421115.1 Gammaproteobacteria bacterium
TGTAGTTGCGGTTCCATACCGGCTCCAGCAACAGGTTGGCGAAACGAAATACCAACACGTTTTGCACGGTGCCTTTGCCCAGGTAATGGTCAATACGGTAAATCTGCTTCTCGGTTAAATATTTGCTCAAGCCTTGTTGCAGAATCTGGGCGCTGAGTAGATCGTAGCCGAAGGGTTTTTCAATCACTACACGGCGCCAGCCCTCTTTTTCTTCCAGCAGACCCGCACCGGAGAGTTTTGCGATTACCTCGGCAAATTCGGCAGGACGAATTGACATATAAAATGCGGCATTGTGCGGAATGGTGGAATCTATTGCGAGTGTTTGTTGCAGGCGCTGGTAGGCGTCATGGTCTGTCAGATCACCCTGGTGATAATGGAGCCGCGTGCAGAAGCGCGCAAAGGCTACTTCGTTAAGTCCCTGGGGGAATTTTGCGTGTAGCATGTCGGCCACTTCATTGACCCACTGCTCACGTTGCCAGGGGCGGCGTGCAAAAGCGAGAATCACCATGCTGTCCGGCAAACGTCCGGCGGCCTCAAGCTGGAAGAGGGCGGGAATCAATTTGAGGCGGGCGAGGTTACCCGTGGCGCCAAAGATCACTAACGTGCAGGGTTCGATCATTTCAATCTCCCTTAGCCTTAACAGCATGACCGCCAAAGGCGTTGCGCATCAGTGACAAGAGACGGAATGGGTAGCCTTCGCTGTCCTGACTGTTAAAGCGCATTTGCAGCGCCAGTGTCATCACCGGTGTGGCGACACCTTGATCGATGCCTTCAATGGCAGTCCAGCGACCTTCGCCCGAGTCCGGCACATAGGGCGCGATTTTATCCAGGGATTGATCATCCTTGATCGCTTCGGCGGTCAAGTCAAGCAGCCAGCTACGCACCACCGAGCTGTGACGCCACAACTCGGTGACTTGTCCCAGATCCAGCGCAAATTCATCCTTGCCACGTAGCAGCGCCAGACCTTCAGCAAAGGCCTGCATCATACCGTATTCAATGCCATTGTGAATCATTTTGGTGAAGTGGCCTGCGCCAATCGGGCCAACATGCGCCCAGCCGCGGTCAGGCGCGGGCGCCAGCACTTTGAGCGCGGGCTCCAGCAGTTTGGCAATCTCGGGCTTGCCCCCCACCATCAAGCAGTAACCGTTATCCAACCCCCAGATGCCACCCGATGTACCCGCGTCCATAAAATTAATGCCATGCTCGGCCAGCCAGGCACCCCGGCGCTGACTGTCGTGATAATTGGAGTTGCCGCCATCCACCACCAGATCGCCACGGGAGAGCAGCGGGATTAATTCGCGAATCTGCTGTTCGGTAGGGTCACCGCTGGGCAGCATCAGCCACACAATGCGGGGCGCGGCGAGCTTTGCCACGGCATCGGCGGCAGAAGTGGCGGGAATCATACCCTCTTCGGCCGCTATTTTTTGGACGACCTCCATTGAACGGGTATAACCGACCACATGAACACCGCCACGGCACAGACGGCGCGCCATGTTGCCTCCCATTTTGCCTAGCCCTAGCAATGCCATTTTCATGCTGTGTCTCCTTTCAAGTGGTGCCTGCCCGCGCTACGGGTCGTTTATATAAGCGTATCTTCTATATCGCCAATTTGCTTTGTTACTTTAGGTTCCTTTCAGGATAAGTGATTTATTGAACATATTCCGTCAAATTACCGTGAATAATGCGCTATTCATAGTAAAATGGGCGCACTTATTTTACGATAGCCATGCTCATGTCTGATACTGGAAAATCTGCTGGAATTACTGAGTCGCTTGATATGGCCACATTGGCCAGCGACATCAAGCGTTGGAGTAGTGAGTTGGGATTTCAGCAAACGGGCATCACCGACACTCAGCTTGACGAAGCCGAAGCACACTTGATGAACTGGCTCAAGGCAGAGCGGCATGGCGAGATGGCGTACATGGCATCTCATGGGTACAAGCGCAGCCGACCTGACTTGTTGCAGCCGGGTACCATTCGTATTATTTCGGTGCGCATGGATTACCTTCCTCCGGCTGCAGCCGATGCCCATGCCGTACTCAATGACGCTCAACTCGGATATATTTCACGCTATGCATTAGGTCGAGATTATCATAAAGTGCTGCGCAAGCGTCTGCAAAAACTTGCGGAACGTATTAGTGCCGCTATAGGGCCATTCAATTATCGTGCCTTTACCGACAGCGCGCCGGTGCTGGAAAAAGCCCTGGCGCAAAAAGCCGGGCTGGGCTGGATTGGCAAACACACTAATCTGCTCAACCAGAAAGCCGGATCGTGGTTTTTCCTCGGTGAATTGTACACCGATTTACCGTTGCCAGTAGATGGCGCGGCGGAAAATCACTGCGGCACCTGCCAGGCTTGTATCGACGTGTGTCCGACACAAGCCATCATTGGTCCGTATCAACTTGATGCGCGCCGCTGCATTTCATATCACACCATCGAATTGCGCGGCGCCATTCCGCTGGAATTCCGCCATTTGATTGGTAACCGTGTATATGGTTGCGATGATTGCCAGCTCGTGTGTCCGTGGAATCGCTTTGCGCGCCCCAGCGGTGAGCCAGACTTTATGCCACGCACCGGCCTGGATGCGCCGCAACTGGTGGAGTTGTTTGCCTGGAGTGAAGCAGAATTTTTGCAGCGTACCGCAGGCTCGGCCATACGTCGTATTGGTTATGAGTGCTGGCTGCGCAATGTTGCCGTGGGATTGGGCAATGCGCCGACCTCAGTGCAAGTAATCGCTGCGTTGCAGGCGCGTCTGGATCACCCTTCGGCGTTGGTGCGTGAGCATGTGCAGTGGGCGTGGGAACAGCATCATGGATCTGATTAACCATCGCAAAAACCTGCTCGCCATATTCAATAGCGCACTGCAAGCAGTGAACGGACGCACCCGCGTGCGCGATTATTTGCTGGCACATTCTGTGGTGCGTCATCCGCTCTATGTGGTGGCTATCGGCAAGGCGGCCAGTGCAATGGCGGAAGGTGCATTTGAGATGATGCCATCGCAGATTACGCGCGCGCTGGTGATCACTAAAACCGGGCATGGTGATGCCCACCTGTTTAAATCCCATTCCGTTACCGTGCTGGAATCGGCCCACCCCCTGCCCGATCAACGCAGCCTGCAGGCGGGTGCTGCGCTACTTGACTTTATGCGTGACGCACCGCCGGATGCGCATTTTCTGTTTTTGATTTCAGGCGGTACATCGAGCCTGGTTGAGGTGCTACCGGATGGCCTGACGTTGGCAGCGTTAGCGCAGGTGAATCAATGGTTATTGGGCAGTGGACTGGATATCCAGCATGTTAACTGCGTACGCAAAGCCACGTCACTTATTAAGGGCGGGCGCTTAGCGTTGTATCTCAAAGAGCGCACGACCGATGCTTTGTTAATGTCCGACGTGCCTGGCGATCATCCGGCGGATATTGGTTCTGGCCTGCTGGTAGCGGATGATGAGTGCGCACCGCGTGTAAGCAGCATTGACATGCCGCACGAGATACGTGCGCTTATTCGCCGGGCAGGCCGCTTTCGGCATCCTGCCTCTGGCGGCACTTGTACATCCCTGCACGGCGGATGCTCAAGTGCGGTGGGCGCAGGGATGCGCAAGAACCGCGAAAAAGCACCGGTTGCACCGACCGCTAATCACCCCTGTTTTGCGAGAATCAAAACCCACATTATTGCCAGTAACGAAGATGCCTGCCGCGCCGCCGAAATCCATGCGCAAAAGTTAGGCTACACGGTACACCGCCGTGCTGACATTATTACTGGCGATACTATTGAAGTGGCTCGCGCGCAGGCGCACATGCTCAAAGAGGGTGCTGCGGGCCTTTATATAGGGGGCGGCGAGACCACAATACAGTTACCGTTGGCGCCGGGGCGCGGTGGCCGCAATCAGAGTTTGGCGCTGGCAGTAGCCCAGGAAATTGCGGATTGCGGCAATATCGTGTTTTTAGCCGCTGGAACGGACGGCAGCGATGGCCCTACCGCCGATGCCGGGGCGATAGTGGATGGGGCTACCATTCAGCGCGGCCAGAATAACGGTGGGGATGCGGCAAGCTGCCTGATGCGCGCCGACGCAGGCACATTTCTTGCCGCCAGTGGTGATTTGATTGATACCGGTCCGACGGGTACGAACGTCATGGATCTTATGTTGGGTCTAAAAACCGTATGATAAATATGGTATTATGAGAAGTTATGGGCATAGTATTACTAGACCAGGGCGCAATGGAGCTGATCGGGTCGCTGGGCAGTCAGGGCGATCTGGATTTTTCACGTCTCGCATCCACGTTGCCGGAATGGCAGGCGTATGAGGCGACAGCCGATGCGCAGGTCGCCGAGCGCATCACCAACGCCACTGTAGCTGTGAGCAACAAGGTGCGTATTGACGATGCCGCCATGGGTCACGCGCCACACTTGCGTCTGATTTGCATTGCCGCCACCGGCACCAATCATGTGGATCTGAATGCCGCGCGGCGCCGGGGGATTGGCGTATGCAATGTGCCGGGTTATGCCACAGCCTCAGTGGTGCAGCATGTGTTTGCTCTGATATTGGCGTTGTCGATTCGCTTGCCGGATTATCAGCAGGCATTACGTGCCGGGCGCTGGCAACATAGTAGCCAGTTTTGTTTATTGGATTACCCGATCCGTGAAATCGCTGGAAAGACTTTAGGCATCATTGGCTACGGTGAATTGGGCCAAGCGGTGGCGCATGTCGCTGAAGCGTTTGGCATGAGGGTGATGGTGGCTCAATCCGGATATAGGGATGGGCTGCGCGGTGCTGCGCCCATCCCTATGACGGTGATCGAGCGCACACCCCTGCAGGAACTGCTGCCGCAGGTCGACATACTAAGCTTGCACTGCCCGTTAACCCCGGAAACACGTGGTTTGATCGGTGCGGCAGAGCTGGCGCTGATGCGCCCCGATGCTTTGTTGATTAATACGGCGCGTGGTGGCATTGTCGATGAAACTGCTTTAGCGGCAGCCTTGTGTCAGGGTAAGCTAGGGGGTGCGGGGGTGGACGTGCTAACGCAAGAACCGCCCACGCAGGGCAGCCCGCTGTTGGCGGCGAACATCCCGAACCTGATACTGACTCCGCACATTGCCTGGGCAAGCCGCGAAGCGCGCCAGCGGCTGGTGGATGAAGTGACGGCGAATATTCGGGCGTTTCTGGATGGCGAAACACGCCATCGGGTCGCCTGAAAAGGTTTGTTATTTATCAGCTTAGAGACTAATTTTCTTTGCCCGGGCGGGATTTGTATGGTAATAATAAAAAATACCGGAATCACATAATAAAGCAGAGGGGGTATCAATGGGAATCATTAATCGCCGCTTTGCGATTGTAGTGCATGACTTGTGTATGGTGTTATTGGCTTGGATGGCGGCCTATTTAATCCGGCATAATTTTGCCTGGCAGGGCATAGAGTGGCGGCCGGTCGTGTATATGTTGTCCGTGGTGATGGTGGCGCAAGGCCTGGTATTCTGGAGTATTGGCCTGCATCGCGGTTTGTGGCGTTTTGCCAGCATTCCTGACTTGTGGAATATTATCCGCGCTGCCGTGTTGGGAGCGTTGGCGGTCGCGTTGGCGCTGTTTTTGTTCAGCCGTTTGGAAGGCGTGCCGCGTGTTACGCTGATTGCTTATCCCGTCATATTGATTCTGTTGCTGAGCGCGTCGCGTCTTGCCTATCGCATGTGGCGAGACCGGGGTGTGGTGGCGCACGCCACCGCTGCCGGGAAACGTGTCTTGATTCTGGGTGCGGGTCGTGCCGGAGAAATGCTGGCGCGTGACATACGGCGCGGCAGTGAATATCTGCTGATGGGTTTTCTTGACGATAACCCACAGCTCAAAGGCACCAAGATTCATGGCCTGCCCGTGTTGGGTTCTACGGGACGTCTGGCACAGGTGCTGGATAATTTAGATATAGACGTGGTGATCATCGCCATCACCTCCGCAGGCGGTGCGCAGATACGCCATGTGGTGGAAATGTGCGAGCAGGCCAAGGTGCAGTTTCGAATCCTGCCGCGCATGCAGGATTTGATGTCAGGTCTTATCAGTCTCAAAGATGTGCGTGACGTGGCGATTGATGATCTGCTGGGTCGCGAACCGGTGTCGCTGGACTGGTGCGCCATCAGCGCCGGACTGGCGGGTAAAGCAGTGCTGGTCAGTGGCGCGGGCGGCTCGATTGGTTCTGAGTTATGCCGACAGATTGCACGCCTGCAACCGGCGTCTATCATATTGTTTGAGCGCGGCGAGTTTAATCTTTACAGTATCGAGATGGAGCTGCGTGAACAGTATCCTGGACTGGTTATCCATACGTGCCTGGGTGATGTATGTGACCGCAGTGGGGTTGACCATGTGCTGAGCACGCATCGGCCAGAAGTGATTTTTCATGCAGCGGCTTACAAACATGTGCCGATGCTGCAAACCCAGGCGCGTGAAGCAGTGCGTAACAATGTGTTGGGCACCAAGACCTTGGCGCTGGCCGCTGACAAATATGGCTGCACCACCTTCGTCATGATATCCACTGACAAAGCGGTGAACCCTGCCAATATTATGGGCACCAGCAAGCGCGTTGCCGAGATTTTTTGCCAGATGCTGGATCGGCGCTCCGCCACCCGCTACATCACCGTGCGCTTTGGTAATGTGCTGGGTTCGGCAGGCAGTGTGGTGCCGTTATTTCAGAAGCAGATTGCAGCGGGCGGGCCCGTCACCGTCACGCATCCCGACATCACCCGCTATTTCATGACAATTCCCGAGGCCTGCCAGTTAATCATGCAATCTGCCGTGATGGGTAAGGGCGGTGAAATTTTTGTGCTCAATATGGGTGAACCTGTCAAGATCCGTTATCTTGCCGAACAAATGATTCGCCTATCAGGAAAAATTCCCGGCGAAGATATCAAAATCGCTTATACGGGCCTGCGCCCCGGTGAAAAATTATATGAAGAACTGTTTCACAAGCAGGAAGGTCTGAGCGAAACCGGGCATGAAAAAATCTTCCTGGCACAGAGTCGAGAGGTTGCCTGGGATTATTTGAACGAGGTTATTGATGCCATGGGTCGGTCATGTCAGGAGTATGACGATGCGCAATGTGTGCTGCTTCTGAAGAAGCTCGTACCTGAAATGGAAGATCCCTCGGCTAACAAGATGCCTAATGCCTCTCTGCCCGGCATCTCCAAAGTGCTGGAATTCAAGCGCAGCAGCCGCAATGATGTGAAAGAGAACTAATGCAAAAGATTAGAAAAGCCGTTTTTCCAGTCGCCGGCATGGGTACGCGTTTTTTACCTGCCACCAAAGCCAATCCCAAGGAAATGTTGCCCATCGTCGACAAACCGCTGATTCAATATGCGGCGGAAGAGGCGATTGCGGCAGGCATGACCGAGCTTATTTTTGTGACGAGCAGTAGCAAGCGCGCCATTGAAGACCATTTTGATAAAAACTATGAAATGGAATCCGAGCTTGAAAAGCGCGGCAAACATGAATTATTGTCAATTGTGCGCAGCGTGGTGCCTGCCGGCGTGTCATGTATTTACGTGCGTCAGTCTGAGGCGCTGGGGCTGGGGCACGCGGTCTTATGCGCTAAATCGGTGGTCGGTAATGAAGCCTTTGCCGTAATTCTGGCAGACGACTTAATTGACGGTGACAGTATAAACTGCTTAACGCAAATGGCCGCAGCCTACGAAAATCATGGGTGCAGCATTCTTGGCGTGGAAGAAGTGCCGCTGGCTGAAACTGATAAATATGGCATTGTCAAAGCCTCGCCCTGGGTGGGTCACTCCGGCGTGGATCACATCAGCAAAATTGACACGATTGTCGAAAAACCCAACCCTGATGTCGCGCCGTCTAATCTTGCCGTCGTCGGGCGCTATATTTTAACGCCGCGCATTTTCCAATTATTGGAACATACCGGGCGCGGCGCAGGGGGTGAAATCCAATTAACCGATGCAATCGCACGGCTGCTGATTGAGGAGCCCGTGTTAGCCTATCGCTTTTTGGGCAAGCGCTATGATTGCGGCAGTAAATTAGGCTATCTGCAGGCCACGGTGGAATACGCCTTGCGCCATCCCCAGTTAAAAGATGAGTTCAGGGAATATCTGCTATCCATCTTGCCCAGCTTAAAGGGTTGATGCTTCATCCTTCGACACGCCTGTTGCACGGGCTGCTCAGGACGAACGGGAGGGGGGCGCCACAAAAAACCGTTCGTGCTGAGCCCTTCGATAAACTCGGGAGAGCCCTGTCGAAGCAGGAGCGATTCTTTATTATTATTTCCTGGCTGATCGATTTCATTGCATTCACACCAGATCACGTGCTAAATTTTCCTGTAAAATACCCTCGCACATACGGTAATCGTTCGCCATGAATTTCCCTACACTTGAGAACTTTATCGGCAACACCCCGTTGGTCAGGCTGCAACGTCTGCCGGGCGTCACGTCGAATGTAATTCTGGCAAAACTGGAAGGCAATAATCCCGCCGGTTCAGTGAAAGATCGTCCCGCACTGAGCATGATTCGCCAAGCCGAGGCACGCGGCGAGATTCGCCCCGGCGATACCCTGATTGAAGCCACCAGTGGTAACACCGGCATCGCGCTGGCGATGGCAGCGGCCATCAAGGGTTATCGTCTGTTATTGATCATGCCCGAACATATGAGCGTGGAGCGCCGCGCCGCAATGAAGGCGTTTGGCGCC
>JANOOA010000138.1:0-4838 GCA_031421115.1 Gammaproteobacteria bacterium
GGCGTTACACCAATCGCCACGGCGATATCATGCACTTCCTGTGAGGCCAGCACTTCGTTTGAATCAACTTCCCAGGTGTTAAGAATTTTGCCGCGCAGCGGCATAATTGCCTGAAATTCGCGGGCGCGGGCCTGTTTTGCCGAACCACCCGCAGAGTCACCTTCCACCAGAAATAATTCAGTGCGCGCCAGATCCTGCGATGTGCAATCTGCCAATTTACCGGGCAAAGCCGGGCCGCTGGTGATCTTTTTGCGTACCACGGCTTTGCCTGCACGCAACCGGGTCTGGGCGTTATTAATTGCAAATAGCGCGAGGCGCTCACCCATTTCGGTGTGTTGATTCAACCATAAGCCAAACGAGTCTTTGGCAACACCCGAAACAAACGCGGCACATTCACGCGATGATAATCGTTCTTTGGTCTGGCCGCTGAATTGAGGATCTTGCAGCTTTACAGAAAGAATGTAACTGCAACGATCCCACACGTCTTCAGGCGCCAGGCGCACACCACGCGGCAACAAATTACGGAAGTCACAAAACTCACGAATCGCTTCGGTCAAACCGGTGCGTAAACCATTAACATGCGTGCCGCCTTGAATGGTAGGGATCAAATTGACGTAACTTTCAGTAATCAATTCGCCGCCTTCAGGCAGCCATACCACCGCCCAATCAGCGACTTCTTTATTACCTTCAAAATGGCCGACAAACGGCTCTTCCGGCAATAATGGCGTGCGCTGCAACTCATCGAGCAGATAATCTTTCAGGCCATCCTGATACTGCCATTCAATTTTTTCCTTGCTTGCCTCATCATGAAATGTCACCAGTAAACCCGGACATAACACGGCTTTGGCGCGCAACACATGCTGCAACTTCGGCACCAGGAATTTCGGCGTATCAAAATATTTAGGGTCCGGCCAGAAGCGTACCGTCGTACCTGATATTTGCTTATCGACGGAGCCGATGGATTTCAGCTTGGAGACCTTTTCGCCGTCGGCAAATGCCATGTGATACTCTTTACCACCCCGGCGTACCCATACTTCCAGATGCTTTGACAAGGCGTTCACAACGGATATGCCTACGCCATGCAACCCGCCGGAAAATGTATAGCTTTTATTGGAAAATTTACCACCCGCATGCAAACGCGTCAAAATCACCTCAACACCAGACACCCCTTCTTCAGGATGAATATCCACCGGCATGCCGCGCCCATTATCGCTGACTTCCACAGAGCCATCTTTATGCAGGATGACATCAATGCGCTTGGCGAACCCGGCAATGGCCTCATCAACGCTGTTGTCGATGATCTCTTGCGCAAGATGATTGGGCCGCGTGGTGTCGGTGTACATGCCCGGGCGCTTGCGCACCGGGTCGAGGCCACTTAAAACCTCAATCGCTGAGGCATCATAATTACTATTCATCGTTCAGTATAATTCATGAAAATCGTGTGTACTCTTATCATTCTGCGCACACGTCAAATGACGCCTCGCAGGGTATCAATCCAGAATGCCAGTTGTGGAGAAAATGCGAAAGATAGCAGCAGATAATCTCTTATTACTTAATCCCGGTCAATCTTTATAGCTGACAAAGCTAAAGTGATATATCACATTTATATTGTAAATATATGATCTATATAATATTAATTTTAACAAAAATCCAGAACTAAGGCCTGGTGTATTTCCGGGGAAAGCCTGTCCACCTGTAATCGATAAGCATCGTGGTCTATTCCAATGGCAATCGGAGCCCCTTCTTTCGCGGCAGAAATCATTAACGGTGTAAACTCAAAACGCAGAAAATGAACCGCTGAGGTTTTCTCATCATTAGTGCGATCCATGTCTTCATCCGCAACCGCCCAGATGCGCTCATGATTACTTACCTGCACCCAGACCCGATCTTCAATATGCGTCATGCGCGCCAACGCCTGCTGGCGCTCACTCACATCGTCATATTCAATCATGAAGGTGGCTTTCCAGTTGCCGCCATCCGGAATCATCGGATTATACGCCGCCAACTCTTCTTCAATGCCCACTGTTTCAAAAATGCGCTCAGCACGCAGCATTTCCTGAATCTGGTATTGAATGGTCAAACGGTCTTCAAAATACAAGGTGGCGTGCTCACCAATAGCGATGCGCCGATGTACTTTGTGCGCGATCACCTCGGCACGAAATGCGCCGCGCATCTCTGCATATTTTTCCAGACCATATAAATCAGTGCGTGTAAGTTCTTTCATGTTAAATTACCTGATTTGCTCGTTTACTCCCCTCTCCCGCCCAAACAGGGCGAGGGGGAGTAAAAATTAAATACCATACGCCAAACGTAACAATGATAAAGGATGCGTTGGCATGCTGCCATCATCCAAACCGTTTTCTATCTGGTGACCTGCCATCGGGCAATCACTGCTGTAATAATCTGCCTGGGCCTGTTTAACGCGGTTCACGACTGGCCTGCCAATTTTCATGGAGGCCTCATGATATTCGCTCTTCACTGCATAGGTGCCATTATGCCCGGAACAACGCTCAATCGGTTCGACCTGCGTACCCGGTATCAAGTGCAGCATATCCCGCGTTTTGAGGCCCATATTTTGCACGCGCAAATGACAGGACACATGATATGAAACCTTGCCCAGCGATTTCTTGAAATCGGTTTGCAGACGCCCTTCTTTATGCCGTAACATTAAATATTCAAAGGGGTCAAAGATCGCCTTGCGCACTTTGGCCACCTCCGCATCGTCCGGAAACATCAAGGGCAACTCCTGTTTGAACATCAGCACGCATGAGGGCACCGGCGCCATAATATCCCAACCTTCATCAATCAGCTTTGCCAGCACCGGTATATTGGCCTGTTTGGCGCGTGCTACTGCCTCAAGATCGCCTAATTCCAGCTTGGGCATGCCGCAACATTGTTCCTGCGGAACCAGCGTCACCACAATACCGTTATGCTCCAGCACCGCGATTAAATCCATGCCGATCTGCGGTTCATTACGGTTACCATAACAAGTAGCGAACAAGGCGACTTTGCCGCGTGTACGTTCTGTTGCAACCGGCGTAATATCTGGCACAGTGCGGCGCGCGGCCTGCTTGCGCAAGTTATCGCTGTGAAATTCGGGCAACAGCGCGTCAGCATGAATGCCAGCGACCTTATCCATCACTCTGCGCAGTGTCTGGTTTTTGTTTACGGCATTTACCACCTGCACCACCACCGGAATACTGGCCAGTTTCCCGACAGCATCGGTAGAGCTGAGTATTTTATCGCGCAGCTTGTCTTCACCTTTTTGATGCTTAACCGCCTTGCCACGCAACATGAGATGCGGGAAATCAACATTCCATTCATGCGGCGGCACATACGGGCATTTGGTCATGAAACACATGTCACATAAATAGCAGTTGTCTACGACATCCCAATAGACTTTTTTGTCCACGCTATCCAGCTCCATCGTGTCCGACGCGTCAATGGCATCAAACAGAATCGGAAATGACTGACACAAACTAAAGCAGCGGCGACAGCCATGGCAAATATCAAAGACGCGCTCCATTTCATGCAACACGGAGGCTTCGTTGTAAAAATCGGGGTTTTTCCAGTCCAGCGGGTGGCGGGTAGGCGCTTCGAGGCTACCTTCGCGTCGATCATCCGGCAGTTTTGACATGATTTCTCCTGGATGAGATGGGGGTGGGTGATTATGAATAATCAAAAGTCAGGTTCGAGCGTGGACTCAAGATCACCCTGAATCCGCGCCCGAACCTCCACCCAATCAATTACCCAAGCTATCCAGCGCTTTCTGAAAACGGTTGGCATGAGAACGCTCGGCCTTGGCCAGGGTTTCAAACCAATCGGCAATTTCATCAAAGCCTTCGGTACGCGCCGCTTTCGCCATGCCCGGATACATGTCGGTGTACTCGTGGGTTTCACCCGCAATAGCGGCTTTCAGATTATCCGCCGTGGGGCCAATCGGCAAGCCTGTCGCTGGGTCGCCGGAAGCTTCCAGGTATTCCAGATGACCATGCGCGTGACCCGTCTCGCCTTCCGCTGTGGAACGGAATACGGCGGAAACATCGTTATAACCTTCAACGTCTGCCTTGGCAGCAAAATACAGATAACGACGGTTAGCCTGAGACTCACCCGCAAACGCGGCTTTTAGATTTTCTTCGGTTTTGCTGCCTTTAAGTGCCATAATCCCTTCCTCCAATATGTTTAACTTACCCGTAAATTAAAGTTTAGACTTTGTCTAAACCATGATTCAAAGTATAAGCCATTCAGCGCCCACGTCAATATAGTTTTTCCTGATCAGGGCTAGCCTAAAGCCATGCTGTAACCGCTATATACTACAAAGACAGCGACGCCCCCGCGATTGCACGCAAAATGTCTTGGGTATATGCTAAAATGCCGCAGATAATATGAAGAAATTCATAATGTTGATAGCCAATAAGCTAGGTAATCCAAACTAATGATCCAAGCCGCCAAAAATCTCTATGCCTACCGCGAACTGATGGGGGTGCTCGCCTGGAAAAACATCACCCTGCGCTATAAACAGGCGTATATGGGCATTGCGTGGGCGGTCATTAAACCTTTGACACTTATGTTAATTTTCACCCTCGTCAAAAGCTTTGTGGGCATTGACAGCGGCGCCATCCCCTATCCCTTGTTAACCTTTGTCGCGCTGATTCCGTGGATCTTTTTCCAGGAAGCCACCTCTGAAGGCGTGGGCAGCGTGGTGGGTAACGCCAATCTGATTCGCAAAATCTACTTTCCGCGTGAAATATTTCCGCTGACCACGGTAGTCACTAAACTGGTCGAACTCGGCATTAACATGCTTATTCTAGCCGGATTAATGGCGTATTACGGCTTCA
>JANOOA010000139.1:0-19916 GCA_031421115.1 Gammaproteobacteria bacterium
CTTCCAATGCGCCCGACTGCACCAGACCGACACTTCCTGTACCCGGCTGACCCACTAACGCCGCACCCGAATCAAAAGTTTCAGCCCATGCCGTTGCGCCCAATTGCCGCAAACCTTGTGTATTGCTGAAATTTGCCAAGGCTACTTGACCCAACGCACGCGATTGGCCATTGGTGTAGCGTGACTGCACAACACCGGTATCACCAATATCTATGCCGCTGAGACGACCTGTGGCATAACCGTCCTGCGTCAATGCATTAACACTGAACGGACTACCGAATTGCGATATGGCAGCGTAGTCAACATCGAATGATAAATTCGCCGCGCCGGTCAGAGGATTAACAGCACCATAATCAATCACCAAGGTACCGCCCACTGAAGGGGTGACTGAGGTGATAACGCCAGCATTGGAAAAATTCAACCGTGCCGGTTGCCCTGCCACATTACCTGTGGGTATAACTTCAACCGGCGCACCGGCATTATTGGTAAGCCACAGATGAGTTTCCCATTCATTGGCATTCGTGTTTTTGCGGTAATACATAGTACCCAACACCGGATTTCCCAAGGAATCAAAGACTGTTAATGCGGTTGAATTGTTATAACTGGTAGGATCGGTTCTATCAAACACTGGCAGCCCTGGATAAGGCGCAGAAGGCGTGGCATTGGCATTCAGATTAGCAGCGATATTAATATCCGTTGTTGCCTGCGGCGCAATATCCGCCGTGCTGAGCTGTACATCACCGCGTGCACCAGTGATGTTACCCGCCAGATCGGCGAGGTATGCGGTGAGCCGCTGATTCTCGCTATTAACAATAAAGCCCCCCTTGTCTACCTGAAAAGCTCCGGCACGGGTATAAGCAGGAACACCGCCATCATTCAATATAAAGAAGCCCTGACCATTCACTGCAAGATCAAGATTATTATTGGTAAAACCAATGTTACCCTGGGTAAACTGTTGCGCCACAGCGCTCACGCGCACACCACTACCAATCGCATTCTGCGCAACACCCAGACTACTGGTCGCATACACATCGCCAAATTCGACGCGTGATTTTTTAAATCCGGTGGTGGCGGCATTCGCAACATTATTGCCAATCGCCTGCAACTCTGCTGCAGCTGCGTTAATACCACTTAAAGCTATGCTGAACGACATGGTTATGCTCCTCTTGAAAAATTAAAATCACATGATTTGACGAACTTTTGACATTTCCAAAGAACCTAGACCTGCAAGATTGAGTGTTGATTCCTGACCACCTCGCCCTAACGTAACACTTTCAACCCGCGCGGCTACCAAGGTATCAACCGCCTGCACTTTTCCATCAAGCATCGCGTTAGCCACTATTTTGTATCTGCCTGCCGGCGCCAACTCACCTGCATCTGTCTTGCCATCCCACTGAAAACTTGCCAATCCACTGGCCTGTGGCCCCATGCTCATCAACCTGACTACTGTCCCGGATTGATCCGTAACCGCCAGCGCCACATCTGATGTGCTGGCCGGTAAGTCAACGGCACCCAATACCATTTGTCCCGGCGACAACACCGCCGCGTTACCTGGCACCAGTGCGGATCGCCCGACCAATGCCGAGGCTTGCAATGCCTGATTGGATTGCATAACGCCCGCCAATTGATTGAACGACGCCTGTAACTCCTGAAGCCCGGTCACCGAGCTGAATTGCGCCATCTGCCCAAGGAAATCACCATTCTCCATCGGCTTCATCGGATCCTGATTTTTAAGCTGCGCCACCATCAACTTCAAAAAATCTTTCTGTCCCAGCTTATCTTTTGAGGACTCCGCCGCCTGAGCAGTGCTCGCATTCGAGATGCCCAATTTAGACAGAATGCTTGCATCAATATTATTCGCCATATTCTTTCTCCATTACCAATCCGTTACTGCCCGATTCTCAAAGTTGCCAACAACAATTGTTTTGCCGTATTCAATATTTCAACATTATTCTGATAAGAACGTGAAGCCGAAATCATGTTGGCCATCTGCTCCACCACATTCACATTCGGTAAATAGATATAACCTTTTTCATCTGCGAGGGGATGGCCGGGGTCATAGCGCATCTGCGGTGCTGCATTACTTTCAATGACACCCAGCACCTGCACACGAGCGGCAGTGTCGTTACCAGTTTCACGCTCCAACAATGCCGCAAACACCGGCTCACGCGGCCGATACACGCCCTGCGCGTTACCGCTCACACTCTCGGCGTTAGCCAGATTGCTGGCAGTAAGATTAAGGCGCAATGATTGTGCCCTCATCCCTGAACCTGCTATATCAAATATGTTGAATGACGACATGAATTAATCTCCTCTGATAGCGCTCATCATGGTTTTGATGCGACCACCCAGAAATGTGAGTGCGGCCTGATACTGAATCGCGTTACGGGTGAACTCAGCCTGTTCCACTTCGGCATTGACGGTATTGCCGTCCAGTGACGACTGGTTCGGCACGCGGTACCTCACCAATCCCATCGCTTCCATGTCAGAGTCAATGCCGATATGCCCCACCTGTGTACGCTTCATGCCACCTGCTCCCGCCTGAGACGCCATGCTCTGATTCGACTGAAGCGCCGACTGAAGTGCCGCCTTGAAGTCAATGTCACGAGCTTTGTAATTGGGTGTGTCTGCATTGGCCAGGTTCGCGGCCAGCATTTCTGCACGACGGGCGTGCAAAGACAGCGCCTGAGGGAAGATTCCGAGTGCTTTGTCAATGTTGAATGGCATGGGTACATCCTTCTTGTGAGCCGTGTACCCAAGAAAATGCATCATTCATGCCATAAAAATAAAATTTATATAAATTAATTAGTTAGATAAACTATTGGAGAGAAACCCGCAGGGATCCGGCAAACTGTTACCGCAAAGCGGCAAGGACGGGCGCGTGATGAGATTTTTTCAGGGCAAACATGATTTGACTGTGGGTGTCGGCGGCCAGGGTACGGCGGCCACTGGTAGCGGTGGGTAACGGGGTGCAGAACGTGAGCTTCACCACCATGGACGGTTCACCCGCGACACGCCACAGATGCTGAAATAACGTCACATCGCCTATATAAGGCGCAGCCGGATTTACGCCCATTGCATGCGGATAAGCAAGCGCCACAGCTTGCACCATCGAATGGGTTTGGATAGCGGCCTGATACAGACGCGAATGAAAGGCGCGCACAGTCTCGCCGCTGGTGGAGGTTCCTTCGGGAAATAACAAAATACTCTTGTGACTCTTCAGCGTGCGCGCCATGTGCTCGGCCACATCTGCCGCCGCATGTTCACCGCGCCGGATAAATACGGTGCCAGCGTACCTCGCCATACTCCCGACTAACGGCCAGTGCTTGATTTCATGCTTGGAGACGCATACTGCGTCAAGTCTGGATAACAGGCAGGGAATATCCAGCCACGAGATATGATTGGCAACAAACAGGGTGGGTTGGGTACTGCACGCACCTTCACTACTGACCTGCAAATGGAGAATACGGCAGGCTTTGCGCGCCCACCATTGCACTAGCACGCGTTGGTGACGATGATAACCCATCTTGTTGAGTGGCAGTATCACTCCGTAGGTGACGACCACCCCCATCAACACATGCCACATCAGGCGTATCACACGCTGCAACCGTCGTATCACGAGTGTTACGCCCAACGTCCGCTCCTGGCTGGAAGCCCTACGTCCTGGGGGTACGCGGCTCGTTCAATACGCCGATAAGGCGATCTTCAAGTTCGATGCGGTCTGCCAGATGTTCGCCCAACATTGATAAATCGCCATCCAGTTCTGCCAGCAGGGCGCCAGCGTGTTCTGAAGAGTCATACTTGCCGTTAAACGCGAGAATGGTTTCCGTAGTGTTCATGATGCGCGGATAAATTTGATCCGCGATGTGCGTCACTGCCTGGCGGCGCTCGGTGCGCTCGGCAATATGGCGATACAATTGAAAATGGCCATCAGCCGTATAATCAATTAATGAGGCACAGAATTTTTGCAGGAGTTCAGGCACATCGTGCGACTGCTGAAAGGGTTTTTTGCGTACCAATTCGGAGAAAAATACCAATGTTTCCGTGCGTAAACCCACTAACTGCTGAATCATCCTTAAAGACTGTGCACGGCGATCCTGGCTAGGCGCGTTACTGACTTGCGTAGTAGGCATATTGTCCCCTTTCATTGGTTAATTTATTCAAAGGCTAAAACGCTAAGTTGTGTTGCTATGCAACGCTTGGTGGGTGTAATCCACCCTACATTGACTTTCCCGCACGCGGGAAAGAGAGAAACTACCCTGCCCACTCTACCATAACTCTTAGCCGCTGCTGGAAAAATACTTATCCTGTAAATACGGCAGGAGCCACGGGCGTATACGCTGCTGAACAACGGCGGGTAAATTTCGGAACGATTCCACTTTGCCACGGCATACCGACGCCCCGCAACCGCATGGGAAACCGGCAAAATCAGATTCATCTATGGCGGTGCTGTAATCCCAGGTAATCTCCTCCCCCTGCAAAATATCGCGCAATGCCACAAGGTCTAACCCACCCCTGAAGCCACTGTTGGGTTCACAGGAGTGATTCACATAGTCGTCGAGCCCACGTGAAGGCCCCAGATACAAATCTTCGCCAACTTGTAGATGATAGTCATTAAAGTCAACCTGGGCGCGGCTGAACAGGGAGCCGGAAAATTTCATAATGCACTCGCCCTGAGCGATCGGGGCGTATACGAACACACCTTTGCCGTGCGAACCACTGCTCCCAAGCGCCACTTTTGTCATATCGAACTCTCAGACACGCCATTAATTAACAAAATCTCATGGCTATTATATCATGCACGAAATGCCACATTAATTTCTCTAACTTCAATCCCCCGCTCCACCATGCGCTGTTTGGCCTGGGCGACGGTGTATTCGCAGAAGTGGAAGATGCTGGCAGCGAGCACGGCGTCGGCTTTGCCGAGTGTCACGCCATCAACAAGGTGATCGAGGTTGCCAACGCCGCCGGACGCGATCACTGGCACCGATACAGCTTCGCTGACAGCGCGGGTGAGTGCCAGGTCGAAGCCGTCGCGTGTGCCGTCGCGATCCATGCTGGTGAGCAGGATCTCGCCGGCGCCTTCTTGTCCGGTCATTTGTTTGGCCCATTGCACGACATCAATGCCAGTACATTTGCGCCCGCCGTGAGTGAATACTTCCCAGCGCGGTGATTCGCCCTCCTTGTTGACGCGCTTGGCGTCGATAGCCAACACGATGCACTGCGAGCCAAAACGTGCGGCAGCTTCTTTGACTAATTCTGGATTTTGAATTGCGGCGGTATTGATAGCGACCTTGTCAGCGCCCGCGTTGAGCATACGGCGAATGTCAGCGACACTGCGAATGCCACCGCCGACGGTGAGCGGAATAAATACCTGGGCAGCGACTTGTTCAACCACATGAATCATTGTGTCACGCTGCTCGGAACTGGCGGTGATGTCGAGAAACACCAATTCGTCAGCGCCCTGTTCATCATAACGCCTGGCAATTTCGACGGGATCACCCGCATCACGGATGCCAAGAAATTTTACACCTTTGACAACGCGACCACGATCGACATCAAGACACGGAATAATGCGTTTTGCCAAACCCATATCAATTCACTCAGACCGACTCGTCTGCCAGTTTTTGCGCGGCAGCCAGATCCAGTGTGCCTTCATACAGCGCACGGCCAGTAATCACGCCGGCAATACCAGCATCAGCCACCGCGCACAACGCCGTAATATCTTCCAGCCGGGAGATACCGCCCGATGCAATAATCGGAATAGACACGGCACGCGCCAAGGCGACAGTGGCTTCGATGTTCACGCCACCCATCATGCCATCACGGCTGATGTCGGTATAGATAATGGCTTCGACGCCATCTTTTTCAAAACGCTGCGCAATATCAATTACGTCGTGATGCGACAGCTTTGACCAGCCGTCAATGGCGACTTTGCCATTTTTAGCATCGAGACCCACAATGATGTGGCCTGGAAATTCACGGCACACATCTCCGACAAAATGCGGTGCGTTAATCGCCTTGGTGCCCAGAATAACGTAACGCACACCCGCATCAAGATAAGCCTGAATGGTATCGTCGTCACGAATGCCACCGCCCACCTGCACCGGCACGTCAGGATAGGCGCGAACAATTTCGTGGATAATGGCAGCATTCACGGGTTTGCCCGCAAAAGCACCGTTCAAATCCACAATATGCAGCCGCCGCGCACCGGCTTGCACCCAACGCTCGGCAACGGCCAGCGGATCATCCGAAAACACAGTATCATCTTCCATGCGCCCCTGACGTAAGCGCACGCATTTGCCATCTTTCAAATCAATGGCGGGGATCACCAGCATGATAGTTTCCTCATATAAACACTAAAATTACTTTTCACGTAACATTCCCATCCCAACGCATAAAATTTGCCAGCAGCGCCAATCCGACGTGATGACTTTTTTCTGGATGGAATTGCACTGCAAAAACATTCTGGTGCGCCATGGCACACACAAACTCAACACCATACTGCGCGGTGGCGGCAATTTGCGCGGTATCTGTAGGGTCAACATAATAGCTATGCACGAAATAAAAACGGCTGTCTTGTGCGATGCCTTGCCATAAGGGATGCACAGTGGCCTGATGCACCTGATTCCACCCCATGTGCGGGATCTTCAACACATCCCCCGTCTGCGTCTCGCGCATCTGCGCGGAAAAATGGCGCATTCCCGCAGGGAAGCGACGCACCTGGCCTGAAAAAACACCGAGCCCCTGCACGCCGTCATTTTCTTCGCTAGCATCCAGCAACACTTGCAGGCCCATGCAGATGCCCAAAAAAGGTTTGCTGCGCACTGCGTCTTTCACGACTTTATCCAGACCCAACCGCTGCAACTCGGCCATGCAATCACGCGCGGCACCCTGGCCAGGAAACACAATGCGATCGGCTTGCATGATACGCTCTGCAGAAGACGTCACATCTACCTTGGCCGACCCTGCAACATGCTCCAAAGCCTTGGCCACAGAGCGTAAGTTACCCATGCCATAATCAATTACTGCAACATTGCTCATGTGAAACTCTAAAGGCTGCCTTTGGTAGAGGGCATAATGCCCTGCATGCGTGGATCATGTTCCAGCGCCATGCGTACCGCACGGCCAAATGCTTTAAACACGGTTTCGACAATGTGGTGCGCGTTACGGCCACGCAGATTATCAATGTGCAGCGTCACCAGCGCGTGATTAACAAAACCCTGAAAAAATTCACGGAACAAATCCACGTCAAAATCGCCAATTCGTGCGCGCGGAAAATCAATATGGTACTCCAGTCCTGGACGGCCTGAGAAGTCAATGACGACGCGCGACAATGCCTCGTCCAGCGGCACGTACGCATGGCCATAACGACGAATGCCGCGCCTGTCACCGACTGCTTTAGTGATGGCCTGGCCGAGCGTGATGCCGATGTCTTCGACGGTGTGGTGCGCATCAATATGCAAATCACCTTCGGCCTTAATGTCGATATCAATCATGCCGTGCCGCGCAATCTGATCTACCATGTGATCAAGAAATGGCACGCCGGTTTGAAAGCTCGATACGCCTGAGCCATCGAGGTTAACAGTTACTTCGATGCGCGTTTCCAGTGTGTCACGTTTGACAGTGGCCTTGCGGTCAACCATACATATTCTCCGAGATTTATAGGGCGTGTTCCAACGCCTTTAAAAAAGCCTGATTTTCTTCTGGCGTGCTTACGGTTACGCGCAAACAATCCGCCAGCAATGCGCTTGCACCATGCATGCTTTTAATCAACACCCCTTGCGCCTTAATCGACTCAAAGATCTGCGGCGCGCGGTCGGTGGGCACACGAAACAAAATAAAATTGGCGCGGCTTGGGTAAGCGGTAACACCGTTTAATGCATGTAATGCTGTCAACAGTTGTTCCCGATTATCCCTCAATTTGGCGGCCTGCGCCTCCAGAACATCATAATGGCGCAATGCAAACTCAGCACTGGCCTGCGTCAATACGCTGATATTATACGGCAAACGTATTTTATCCAACTCATTCAGCCACGCGGGAGAGCCGACTAACATACCCATGCGCAACCCTGCCAGCCCCATTTTCGATAGTGTGCGCAACACCAGCAGATTATCATATTGAGCGAGGTGCGACATGAAAGTGCTGGCCGTTCCTGCGCATCCTGCGCCCACGGCACTTGCGCATCCCTGCGCGGCGCCCGCAAAGGCATTATAAGCCTCATCAACAACCACCAGGCCAGGGCTGATTTCGATCAGTTCACACACCTGCTGTTCATCAAACAGATTGCCAGTGGGATTGTTGGGATGCGACAAAAATACTACGGCAGGACGATGCTGAATAATCGCCGCGCGCAGGGCAGGCATATTCAGGCTATAGCCATTGGCATTGAGCGGCACGCCGACAAACTCCAGACCCGCAAATGCTGCAATCATGCGGTACATGGAAAAAGACGGCTCCGGCGACAATACCGTGCGCCCGGGCGCCGCCACCGCCATGGCAATGATTTGTATCAATTCATCCGAACCATTGCCGAGCATGATGTCCATGCCTTGCGGCACTTGCAGGGTAGTGCGCAGCCGTGCTTTCAAATCACGCGCCTGGGGATCCGGGTAACGATTCAAGCTTACGTTACGCAACACTTCCAACCATTCATCCACCAGCGGTGCAGGCCAGGTATAGGGGTTTTCCATCGCATCAAGCTTGATGAGGTTGCCTACCTCAGGCACATGATACGCTGACAAAGCACGCACCTGCGGACGAATCCACTGGGCTATTAAATTAGTGGTTTTGGTATTCATTTGAGGGGCATGCGATATTCAGCAGAACGCGCATGGGCCGTGAGTCCTTCGCCGCGCGCCAGTATGGAAGCGTTGTGGCCCAAGGTTGCAGCGCCCTGCGCTGAACACATGATCAGGCTGGAACGCTTCTGAAAATCATACACCCCCAACGGCGATGAAAAACGCGCGGTGCGCGAAGTGGGCAACACATGGTTCGGGCCAGCGCAATAATCACCCACGGCCTCGGCCGTATAACGCCCCATAAAAATCGCTCCGGCATTGCGAATGCGTGCGGCCAACGCTTGCGGATCGGCTACCGACAATTCCAAATGTTCGGGCGAAATAAAATTCGCCACAGTCACAGCCTCGTCAATATCACGCACCTGGATCATCGCGCCGCGCTTGGCCAGCG
Source organism: Gammaproteobacteria bacterium (assembly GCA_031421115.1). Classification (GTDB taxonomy): domain Bacteria; phylum Pseudomonadota; class Gammaproteobacteria; family Ga007554. The sequence continues at coordinate 9,194 of JANOOA010000139.1, forward strand.
ATGTTTCAATCACTGTAGCGCGCTCCATGGTCGGTAACAAACGGTCGATGCTGGCCTTTACCTGGTCAAGATAGCTGACATCCGGGCTGACCAAAATTGATTGAGCATCTTCATCGTGCTCGGCCTGTGAAAACAGATCCATTGCAATCCAGTCAGGGTCGGTGAGGCCGTCGCAGATCACCAGAATTTCCGATGGGCCGGCAATCATGTCGATGCCCACCGTGCCATACACCATGCCTTTGGCCGTGGCGACATAGATGTTGCCAGGGCCAACAATTTTATCAACGCACGGAATGTTTTGCGTGCCATACGCCAATGCCGCCACCGCTTGCGCGCCACCAATCGTAAACACGCGATCTACCCCGGCGATAGCAGCGGCCGCCAATACCAGATCATTCAACACACCGCCCGGCGCGGGCACCACCATAATTAACTCATCCACACCCGCCACTTTGGCCGGAATGGCATTCATTAATACCGATGAAGGATACGATGCCTTGCCACCGGGCACATACAAACCGACGCGCTCCAGCGCGGTGACTTGCTGGCCGAGCACAGTACCATCGGCTTCGGTGTAGCTCCACGAAGCCGATTTCTGATGCTCGTGATAGACGCGCAAACGCATCGCTGAAAATTCCAATGCCTCGCGCTGTGCAATCGGAATTTTCTGTAGTGCATCCTGTAACTGTTGCCGGGATATTTCCAGCTCTGCCATGTGCGACACATTCAGTCTATCGAAGCGGCTGGTGTACTCGAGAACGGCGGCATCACCGCGCGCGCGCACATTTGCCAGAATGTCGCGCACTGCGTGTACCACTGCATTGTCAGAAACACTTTCCCACGCCAGGCGCCGATCAAGCTGCGCCCAGAAATCAGCGTCTGTAGTATTCAGTCTTTTGATATTCAACATGACTTATATTTTGGCTATTTCGCCTGGAGGCGCCTACTTTTGGTGGGCTTTTGTTCTTTCATTTCCGCCGCACAGGGACGTGTTAGTGCCGTGGGAGGCAGGATGCCGGGAGCGGCTACTGCTTCGGCAATACGTGCAATCAGTGCATGCACCACCTCATGCTTCATCTTCATCGAAGCTTTATTCACAATCAAACGCGAACTGATATTTGCGATCAACTCCAGCGGAGCCAAGCCATTAGCCTTGAGCGTGTTGCCGGTATCAACCACATCGACAATACAATCGGATAAACCTACTAATGGAGCTAACTCCATCGAACCATACAGCTTGATGATTTCAACCTGCTTACCCTGCGCGGCAAAATAACGGCGCGTAGTCGCCACATATTTTGTGGCGATGCGCATGCGTGTTTCGCTGTTTTTAAGTGTAGCCTTGAGCGCAGCAGGCCCGGCGAGCATCAGACGACAACAGGCAATCTTTAAATCCAGCGGTTCATATAAACCGTCGCCACCGTATTCCATCAACACATCTTTACCCGCCACACCCATGTCAGCCGCGCCATACTCAACATAGGTTGGCACATCGGATGAGCGGATAATCACTAACTTGATATTAGGTTGATTGGTATCAAGAATCAGCTTGCGACTGGTCTCGGGATCATCCACTGGCACAATGCCTGCATGTGCCAGCAGCGGCAGCGCATCTTTAAAAATACGCCCCTTGGCAAGGGCAATGGTCAAGGTTTCATTCATGACGACTTAATCATCTGGGTACCCGCTGAATGCGCCCACCCATCTGCCGCAGTTTTTCTTCGATGCACTCATAACCACGATCGATATGATAGATGCGATCTATCAGGGTGTCACCCTCGGCCACCAAACCGGCAAGCACCAGCCCTGCCGATGCGCGCAGATCCGTCGCCATCACTGGCGCGCCCGTGAGCCTTGCTACGCCACGAATAATGGCGGTATTACCTTCCAGACGGATATCCGCACCCATGCGCTGCATTTCCTGCACATGCATGAAGCGGTTTTCAAACACCGTTTCGGTAATGATGCCGGTGCCTTCGGCGACCATGTTGAGCGCGGTAAACTGCGCCTGCATGTCGGTGGGAAACGCCGGGTGCGGTGCAGTGCGAATATCTACGGCACGCGGACGACGCCCCTTCATGTCCAGCTCGATCCAGTTATCGCCCACTGTAATTTCGGCGCCAGCCTCACGCAACTTCAATAACACCGCTTCCAGCAAATGCGGATCGGTATCGCGCACCTTGATGCGTCCACCCGTAATCGCCGCCGCCACAAGATAAGTGCCGGTCTCAATACGATCAGGCAAAATAGTGTAGTGCGTACCGCCCAGGCGTTCTACGCCGTCGATGGTGATGGTGTCTGTGCCCGCACCACGAATCTTCGCGCCCATTTTTATGAGGCAATTCGCCAGATCCACGACCTCGGGTTCACGCGCAGCATTTTCAATAATGGTGGCGCCCTCAGCCAGCGTGGCGGCCATCATCAGATTTTCGGTGCCGGTGACGGTGACCAAATCAAGAAACAGATGCGCACCCTTGAGGCGTTTGGCAATCGCCCGAATATAACCGTTTTCCACTTTGATGGTAGCACCCATGGCTTCAAGGCCATGAATATGCAAATTGACGGGCCGCGCACCAATCGCGCACCCTCCGGGCAATGACACATTGGCCTGGCCATAACGCGCCAACAACGGCCCCAATACCAGCACCGAGGCGCGCATGGTCTTGACCAATTCATACGGCGCGAAAAAATTGGTGATGGTGCGCGGATCCACCTCCACATTCATGCGCTCGTCTACCGTTACCTGTACACCCATGCGACCAAGCAGCTCAAGGGTGGTAGTAATGTCACGCAGATGCGGCACGTTACTGATGGTAACTGGCTCATCTGCCAGCAGAGTAGCGGCCAGAATTGGCAGCGCTGCGTTTTTGGCTCCAGAGATACGAACTTCGCCATTGAGCGGCACGCCGCCAGTAATAAGTAGTTTATCCATGTGCCCGTCAGTTATCCGTTAAAGTTATTGTAGAGGGGGTTCAGATGTAGTGTATTTTAACCTGGATTTTCCCACTCCGCCGGGGTGTAGGTGCGCATCGACAAGGCGTGGATTTCTGCGTGCATTCTGTCACCCAGCGTGGCGTAAACCAGACGATGCTGTGCCAGCATGCCCTTGCCATCAAAAGCAGCGGCGATGATTACCGCCTCAAAGTGCACACCGTCATCCCCATTTACTTGCGCAATGCTACCCGGCAACCCTACCTCAATCAGTCGTTTGACTTCTTCAGCGCGCATGCGGAATCCTCAATATATATTAGGCCATGGTAAATTTATTATTATACCAAATATATCAAAATGATAGTGAAGATCATGAGTTATTGCAGGAAAAACACCTTGAAAGAACTATCATAAAGAAACTTTTAAAGAAAATAGCCTGACTCTATAATATTTTATTGGTCAGTTATAATTAACTGATAAATATATAAAATTACCCCATCAGCAATATCGGAGCAATGGTCGGCGAAATTCCGGCTAGGCCAGGCAATGGCTCATGGTTACATGAAATGAACAACTCACATCCCGGTAAGGGTCGTCGAAGAAAATGCCAATTCTGAATGAGGAAGAAGAGGACGAGGGATGCTCCTCACACCACGTGACGGTGCCGGTGAGACTAATGGCATGATCATCTTCCGCATAGAAAATTTTAACGGGTCGACCGGGGTCCAGGTAGACAGGCAAGGTGATTCCCATTCCTGAGAGAGACACATCACATACTTCAAAGATTTCATGAAATTCACCACGAACCTCCAGGGTAAATGTGCCCCCACAGCGATCCCTGCGCAACGGTTTGCGTTCGTGCTTGCGCTTTTCAATGCTCATTTGTTGCTCCTGTGCGCCATCACACAACGTGACATGTGTAAAATAATAGCGGCCACCTGGGCCACCTCCTCGAGATCATTCGGGGTCTGCCGCACCCCAATAATCACAATGAATAAACAGATCTCACTGCCATTTTTGCAATAGATTCGACCCCCATCCTACCCACTCCTAGACCGTCGGGAGAATGTGTTCGACACCACTAATGGTTGCAATCGCCAGCATTTGCGGGGGAATGTTTTTGAAGGTAATGCGCTTCTCCTGTGCGCGTGCGCTACGCATCCATTCAATCAGCAGCGCAAGGCCTGCACTGTCCGAACGACTGATGCCCTGCAAGTCAAATGTGATGTCTCCACCTCCACTGAACAAGGTAGAACTAGTGCGCCACACTGAAGGCACCGTTTCAAAAGTGAGGGCGCCAGAAATTAAAAAGCCACCTTCTGCAAATGGTTCGATCTGGACGGCATCACTATCACCGCGCTTAATTCCACTCATGGGTAACACTCATGGCGCCCGAGAACGTGGCTTCGCAGACGCAGGTGCAGCGGGCTGGGTAGCCTGGTTACGCTGGGCAAGTTTGATGATTAACTTATCCAACCCGGCTTTACGTATTTCATTGGAGAAACTGGTGCGGTAATTCGTAACCAGGCTCACGCCGTCAATAGCCACATCATAAACCTTCCATTCGCCATCATTCAAAGCCAGACTGTAGTCAATGGGAACAGCGGCTGCGCCGGGCTGTTCAACTGCTGTGTGAACTGTCACCTCGGTAGCGCCCGGATCGGCACGCACAGGCGTATAGGTGATGGTGCGGTCAGCATAGTCGGTAAGCGAAGTAGCGTAGGTGCGCACCAGAAGATTGCGAAATTCTGCAACAAATTTTTCACGCTGAACAGGAGTAGCCGTGCGCCAATGCTTGCCCAGCACCCACGATGCCATGCGCTCGAAATCAAAGCGCGGCAAGACAATATCACTGACCAACGCATAAATGCGTGTAGGATCTTTGCGAATAACGGCCTGATCTTCTTTGAGCTTGACCAGCATGCGATCTGCCGTTTGCTTGATAAGCTCTAACGGCAGTTGCGGCTCGGCTGCTATCGCATTAACGCTGGCGGAGCCAAAAGCTACCAGGCACAGCAATAATAATCTGGTTATGAACTGGTTCATTGATCAACTCCGCGATGTGCTTAACTGCATTTTAAGAAATACCGTAGATCATGGCTCCGCCCCGATTACATTCTGCAATTGTGCTACGCGCATATTGTATTCGTACATGGTTTTGATGTAATCGGTTTGGGCTAATACGTAGCCCTGAAATGCGGTAATGACACGATCGGCTGTTTCCAGCCCTGCTTCAAAGTCTGCATAACGGCCCACCATCCAACGCCGCGCATGGCGACTGCCCTCACTTAACTCTTGCAGCGCCGCATGCTCGGACTGTGCCTGGTAGTATTGTTCGGCTACCTGAAAAGGAATGCCTTGTTGTGCCAGTGCAGACTTGGCAATTAATGCATCTAATTCTGCCTGCTCCTGAGCCACCTTGGCGCGCTGCACGCCGCGCTGCCAATCCCACTTCAGCCCTATCATGGGCGTAAGCCCAGTTTCATTAAATGGATCGTAGATATACGGGTTATCCAGTCGGTCACGATTGGGTGAATAAGAAAGCACCCCCGCAACACCCGCATAAAGATTGGGCATGGCGTCAGCGCGCCGCGCTTCGACCAGGGCATGCCGGGCCTTCAAACCCGCAGCGACCTGAAGCATTTCGGGACGTTGTGTGAGCGCCTGCTGCTGGAGCTCTGACAATCCTCCACCCGGCAGCGCCACAGGGGATAAAGCTTTGTCGGCCAGTTGCAACTCATCCGTCGCCTTCAATCCGGTTAGGGTTTTCAAGCCTTCCAAAGCGACTTTCTGCATACCGTCAGCCTGGGAAATATAGCGGCTTATAAGAGAATGCCCGGCCTGCAGTGCAAAAATATCTGCCTGCCGCATATCGCTTTCGCCTTCATCCAGCCATTTTTGCGCCACCTCAATCGCTTTGGCAATGCGTGTTCGTACATCTTCAAGAAAGCGACGACCGTCCTGGGCCGCAAGATAACCGTAGTAGGCGCGCTTCACATCCAGAACGGTGGCGGCACGCTGAATGCGCACATCATGCTCCTTAACCTGCACATTGGCCTGTGCAGCGGTCGCATAATTTTCAATCTTGCCAAAGCTATAAAGAGGTTTGATGATGGTTAGCCGAAAATTAAGCCACGGCGACAGACTGTTTTTCTGCAGGTCATATTTATCAGAACGCAAGACGCAGTTACCGGGCACGCATCCGCCATCCTGGAATGGGCTACCATCTACACCGGGCGATATCGCCAAAAAGGTATTGGCGTCAAATTTCCAGTCTTGATTACCATGCACTTCCTGCAATAACGCCTGCGCGCCACCTGCCAGGTGTCGTCGTTCAGCAATGCGCGGATCGGTTTCCAACGCGCGTTGCGTGGCCTGCTCCAGGGTGAGCGTAAGCGTTTCACCACTTGCATTTGCGCAAGTTAACAACCATAACCCGGTGAATAGCGCTACGCCAAGTCGCATTCTTAACCCCATGTTGAACTTCATCCTTAACCCCATCCCTAATCCAACCCCCCATCCAATCAAGGCACAGCTCCTTCTGTCGCTTTGCTTTCGCCAGTTCCTTCTGCAGCTTTGTTGAATAAAAATTGCCCCACCATTTGTTCCAGGATGAATGCCGACTGAGTGAGCTTAATTTCTCCACCAGACTTCAACATCATCTCCGCGCCCCCCGGTTCCAATGCAATATATTGCTCGCCCAGCAGTCCGGCGGTTAAAATACTTGCCGACGTATCTTCTGGTAATTGATTATGCTTGGAAGCAATGCTTAATGTCACCAATGCCTCATAGCTTTTGTCGTCATATATGACTGTTTTGACCCGGCCGATGCGTACCCCCGCCACCGTCACGGGCGCACGCTCTTTTAAGCCGCCAATATTCTCAAAACGTGCAACCACTTCAAAGCCATCCTGGTCAGAGAATGCGCTCAAGTTGCTGACCTTTATCGCCAACATCACCAACGCGGCCAGACCCACTGCCACAAACACGCCGACCGCGATTTCCTGGGTTCTTTTTTGCATCATTCAAACGCTCCCAAACATCAGTGCAGTCAATATGAAATCCAGCCCCAGCACCGCAAATGCGGTATGCACTACGGTGCGGGTGGTGGCGCGGCTCACGCCTTCGGTAGTAGCCACGGCAGCATAACCTACCAACACCGCAATCCAGGCCGCCACAAAACCAAACACAACACTTTTCACCAGGCCGTTCATGATGTCTTCGTAAAAATCTACTTTGGATTGCATTTGCGACCAGAACGCGCCGCTATCCACTCCCAGCAGGCCGACTCCCACAAAATAACCGCCCAGCACCCCCATGGCGCTGAACATGGCCGCCAGCAATGGCATGGAAATAACGGCGGCAATAAAGCGCGGCACGATGACACGCTTCATGGGATCGACGGCCATCATTTCCATGCCGGAAAGTTGCTCGGTGGCTTTCATCAAACCAATTTCCGCAGTCAATGCCGAACCGGCGCGTCCGGCAAATAACAGCGCCGCCACCACCGGGCCCAGCTCACGCACCAGAGATAAGGCTACCACCTGACCCAGCGATTCTTCAGCACCAAACTCCACCAGGGTATTATAGCCTTGCAGACCCAACACCATACCCACATTCAGGCCGGAAATGACAATCAGCATCATCGACAAAACACCCACCGAATAGAGCTGGATGATCACCAGGCGGGGTCGTGGCGCCAGGCTGGGTATCGCGGAAAACACGCGCATTAGAAATAGACCGCCCCGCCCAAGGCGCTCAAACAACGCCAGACTGACGTGCCCCAGTTTCTGCAACCAGTCAATCATCAGGCGCTCACCCCCGCCAGCAAGTCTTGCTCATAATCCACAGCGGGGTAATGAAAGGGTACGGGGCCATCCGGTAACCCCCCCATAAACTGTCGAATCCATTCTGAGCCGGAATGGCCAAGTTCTTGCGGCGTGCCGTAGCCCACTATTTTACCTGCTGCCATCATATACATATAATCACTGATCCGGCTCAACTCGTGTACATCATGCGACACAATAATGCTGGTAAGACCGAGGGTATCATTGAGCATACGGATCAGCTGCATGATCACACCAACGGTAATCGGATCCTGCCCAGTGAAAGGTTCGTCGTACATGATCATGGCCGGATCAAGCGCGATGGCCCGCGCCAACGCCACACGACGCGCCATACCCCCAGAAAGCTCGGCAGGCATTAAATCACGCGCACCCCGCAGGCCCACTACTTGCAACTTCATCAGCACCAGATCACGCAGCATGGATTCGGGTAAGCGCGTATGTTCGCGCAGCGGAAACGCTACGTTTTCAAATACCGACAGATCGGTGAATAAGGCGCCGGTTTGAAACAGCAGGCTCATGCGCTTGCGCAGGCGATACAGGTTATCACGCGAGACATGATGAATGTCTTCGCCCTCCACCAGCACACTGCCGGTGAGAGGCGCCAACTGGCCGCCGATAATTTTCAGCAAGGTGGTTTTACCGGTGCCGCTCGGCCCCATAATCGCGGTGATCTTGCCCCGTGGAATGTCAATGTCCACACCATCAAAAATCGTGCGCGCGCCGTGTGCGAAACGCAGGTCACGAATTTTTACCATCAGTGTGTCATCATGGAGTTCTACCATTATAAATCCCTTTTACACCTACCAACCCATCAGGCGACTTCGCAAGGCAAGTGTGTAATTCCATTATAATATCATAGAAATTATTCAGAAGCCGCGAGTGAAGCCGATACCCATCTCCCTTACAAGGAAATTGATTTACGTAAACGTTGTGCGGGGGTGTGATCTTGATAATAGTTATTGATCTGTGCGAAGGGAATATACCCGGACTTGGCATAGAGCGCCAAGGCAGCATGATTGTCGGCACGCACTTCAAGGCGCATGCTGGTACAACCCTTGATCAAGGCCGCTGTTTCAGCCGCCTTGATCAAGGCACGGGCAATGCCGCGCCCCTGTGCATAAGGGTGTACCACCAAAGAATAAATACGACCGCTTAGCGAACCGCGCCGATACAGCACCACGCTGTTGGCGATAATTTCACCGCCCTCTTCATGCACCAAAATAGATGCACTGTCCCGCTTCAGCAAGCGCCGAAAACTTTGTCGGATCATCCGGTCTCCAGGAAAAATCGCCTCCAATCGCACCAATGCATCTATATCTTCAGGAGTAGCAGAACGTATCATTACCTGGTGATGGTTTCTTTAGCCACGAAACGCAGCGCCTTCCGAACCAGCCGACGGATCATGATGGCGGAGCGTAAACTTCTCCCCGAATAATACCGGGCGATAGCTCATTTTAACCTTACGCAGATTTTCCAGACCCAGGTCATCCCCGACGTTAATGTAGATGCAGTCATGGTAGACCTTGGCAAATTCATGGAACAGAAATTGCGCAGAGCCTAACACCGCAAAATTGGTTTTTTCCACCAGAATGCTGGCCACACTCGGAGTAATACGCTCGCCAATAGTAAAGCCTTCCAGCCGATCATCAATAAACAAGCAGAGTCCTTGCAGGTCAAGCTGGTCATAATGCTTGATGGCGCGCTCGATGGCTTTGCGTTCCATCTCTACCGTATAGAAGAAATCACCGATCGCCTCACCGGTGAGATATTTCAGACGATTCTTCAGCCAGGTTTCAACCAGCGCGCGGATGCCTTCCCAATGCTGCGGCCCCAGCACTTCGAGACGGTGATCAGGATAGGCGCGTCGAAACTGGTTAATTTCACCACGCTTGGTTTTGTAAGGATTACCCTTGAGCTGGATCAAATCTTCTGTGGAATAAATGTAATCGGGCAAGGCGCGCTCCACCAGCCACGGCGACCGTGCTGATTCAATAGCACCCTCTTCGCCCATTGCAACCAGCGAAACCGGCGCCTCGGCATCTAACACCTCCAGGAAATCCTTATACACATATTCCACGACACTGAAATAGGGTGAAGGGTTGTGGCTGTCCATAATCTCAAAGCAAACCTCTAGCGCGCGCGCCTGGCGCGACCGGTCGCCCAGTGGCGGCAGCAGCATGGTCAGGCAGTTGCCATTGAGACTGAATAGGCAGAAACACTCTTCAATGATCTGGTAAAACGCGCTCATGCGCGATAACCATATGATGTTATTAGCAAAAGTGTAGTCTGAAATAGGGATATGAAGGGAGTGCTGGTAGCGCTCGAAAAGCGCCTTGGTTTCAACGGTAAAAGGGTAAAGACGGTAATCGGAGATGGCGAGATAGCTCTTGGGAAAGAGGTCGTTGGACAGTACCGTAAGGTTGTTGGTCCACGCTCGGTTCGCCTTGGCCTTGTCTCTGTCCAGGTTACCCTGGTTATCCAGATTGAAGCGGCTGGCGTACGCGGTACTACCGGGAGGTTCGTCTGTTTGTGTTAGCATGTGGTGCTCCTGTTAAGTGAAATGGTTGAGAAAGTATACGGACTATCCCGCGCTCTGTCATCGGGGCATTATCTCGACGGCAGTTGTGTGTATAACGGCACCATTTTGGTAATCAATAGTGCCGGTTTGGCAAAAAATAGCACGGGAGCGACTTTATCAATAGCCCTACAATCAATTCACTCCCGGACTGTTGCATTTAATAAAGCAAAATGCAATCTTTGTAAAGAGCTACGGCAAAAAAATTTGGGATCTCCTGTCACCTACCATGACCTACTTCACCAAACGCTACCACCCCCCCGGCACGGCGCCGGGCGAATTGACCGTCGATGCACCCACGCCCGACCCAACGCCTGTGGTGCCGCTCACGATTCGACTCATTGATTATGACGCCACAGAGTACACCGAG